>DAOSBJ010000007.1:0-4070 GCA_035360795.1 Minisyncoccota bacterium | reverse complement strand
TTAAAAAATGAAGTTCTTTTTTGATTTTATTTTCTTGATTTAAAACGGTATAGCATAAAAGTAGAAGCAAACTCATTTGATTGAGATAACTTTTAGTTGCCAAAACGCATTTTTCCGGGCCAGCGTTAATCATTAAAACCTCGTCGCTAATTCGGGTTAAAGTAGAACCCATTACATTAACTAAAGAAACAACTTTAATTTTCTTTTCTTTTGCTTTTTTCACGGATTCAATAACATCAATTGTCTCTCCACTTTGAGAAATAGCAATTACTAAAGTGTTTTTATCAAGGCTATTAATAAAATTGTTAAATTCAGAAGCGACAATAAAATTACAGTTTTTTTCTAGTAGACTGCTAAAAAGATACTGACCAAAAAGACAGGCATGACCAGCAGTTCCGCAGCCAACAAAAATTATTCTTTTTGTTTTTTTGATTAGAAGAGCAATTCTTCTAATTTTAGTTTTATTCTGAATTAAAGATTTATCAATCGCCTCCGGAATTTCCATTATTTCTTTCAGCATAAAATGAGGATATTTTCCTTTTTCCGCTTCTTCTTTTGTCCAATTAATTAATATTGGTTTGCGCTTTATAATTTTGTTTGTTAAATAGTTTTTTATTACATAATCTGTCTCCTTTTTAAAATGAACCATCTCTTGATCGTTTATTAAAATTATTTTATTGGTTTTATCCAAAAAAGCCGGAATATCAGAAGCTAGATATAAACCATCTTTTGCTATGCCCATTACCAAAGGCGAACCATTTCTGGCGCCAATAATTTCTTTCGTTTTTTTGTCTAAAACCACACAAGCAAAAAGGCCTTTTAGTTGTCTAAAAGTTTCCTGACAGGATTTTTCGAATGAAAATTTCTTTCGGTACTCTTCTATTAAATGAGGAATAACTTCAGTATCAGTTTCAGAAACAAACCGATGCCCTTTTTTAATCAAATCTTTTTTAATTTTTTCGTAATTTTCAATAATCCCATTATGAACAACATATATTTCTTTATTGCAGGAAAAATGAGGATGGGCATTAATCTCTGAAACTCCACCAGTTGTTGCCCATCTTGAGTGGCCTAAGCCAGTTTCGCTTTCAAAATTAAAACCTTTCTTTTTCCTTTCCTCTACTTCTTTTATTAAATTATCTATTTTCCCAACTTTTTTTATCAATAGTAAATCATCTTTACTAACCAGACAAATTCCAGTTGAATCATAACCGCGGTATTCTAAATGCCTTAAACCATTTAGAATAATTTCGGTAGCGTTTTCTTTCCCTTTATAAGCAATTATTCCACACATAAAAATATTTATTAACCATATTTTCCCCTTTGCTTTTTTTGATGACGATCGTCATCAAAAAAAGATTTCTAAAAACAGAAAAGAAAAAATAGAAAAATTAAGCGTCTAAATGCCCTTTCTCTCTTAACCACTTTTCTGTCTCAATTGCGGCCATTGCTCCAAAGCCAGCAGCTGTTATTCCCTGTCTATATTTATAATCACAAACATCGCCGCAAGCGAAAACTCCTTCTCTCGAAGTTTTGACATTATTTACAGTTTTAATATATCCATTTTCATCTATTTCTATTTGATTTTTAAACAAATCACTATTCGGCTCGTAGCCAATGTTTATAAATAAACCTTGAACTAATAATTCTTTTTGTTTTAAAGTTTTATTATTAAAAATAACAATTTTTTCCAACCATTTTTCTCCAATAATTTCTTTCACTTCACAGTTAAGCATAAATTCGATTTTTTTATTTTTAAAAGATTCTTCTTGAAAAATTTTAGAAGCCCTTAATTGGTCCCGCCGATGCACCACATAAACTTTGCTGGCGTATTTCGTTAAATAAAGTGCATTTTCTATTGCCACATCCCCTCCGCCAACCACTGCCACTTCTTTATTTTTAAAGAAGGCGCCATCACAAACTGCGCAAACAGAAACTCCCCTGCCAATTAATTTTTTCTCATTCTCTAAATTTAACCACCTGTTTTTTGCGCCGGTGGCAATAATTACTGATTTTGAATAATAGTCTTCATTTAAAGAAGAAGTGATTTTAAAGGGAGATAAAGAAAAATCAACCCTGATAATTTCTTCTTCTTTTATTTCCACTTTAAATTTTTTCACTTGTTCTTCCATTAAAGAAAGGAGCTCAAAACCAGTAATTCCCTTTGGAAAACCGGGAAAATCATCAACTTCCCCTGCCAAATTCATTTCTCCGCCTTTGCCTTTAAATAGCAAAGTTTTTAGCATTGCCCTGCCAGTGTAAATCCCGGCTGTCAGTCCGGCTGGCCCCCCTCCAATAATTAAACAATCATAAATATTTTTTTCTTTCATAGCTTATTATACAATAAGGGAAAGCAAATCGTGATAGAATTTTTTAAAAATAAAAACTATTCGTTTTGCTTCTAATTGAGTTACTTCAAGTTTTGGATTTTCAATTAATTTGTCAGCAAAATTGACTGCTTCTTCAAAAATGTCTAAATTTTGAAAACCCTGGTCTTTTAGTTCGCTAATAATTTCTTTAAAATTTTCTCCTTTATAGCCCAAACTCTTTAATGCCTCTAAGACTATTTCTCTTGCTTGGATGATGGCTAATTTGAAAGAAGACGAAAATTCTTCTGAAAGTAATTTTTCTACATTCAACCATTTTTTATTTTTTGCCTTTGGCAAGGGCCCTATTCCAATTTTTTCTTTAAAACTTTCACGCCACTCTTGAAAAATTTTTAATTTCCTAAAGTAGGAGATTAAAATCACCAGAAGGATTAAACTTCCGATTAAAGAAAAATATTTTAAAAAAAAATAAATTTTTAAAAGCATTCTTTTTCGTAAAAATTTTTATTTTAAAATAGTTTCAATGGTTTTGCTAAATTCTAAAAGTTGGAAATCGCTGTTTCGATTAGCAATAATTTGAAGACCAACGGGCAAATTGTTTTTAGAAAAACCACCTCTTAAATTTATAGCCGGCAAGCCACTAATATTGGCGCTGACAGTAAAAATATCTGATAAATACATCGAGATAGGGTCTTCAGTTTTTTCACCGAGAAAAAAAGGCAAAGTTGGAGTAGTGGGAGTTAAAACAAAATCAACTTTTTTAAAAGTTTCTTCCCATTCTTTAATAATCAATCTTCTTACTTTCTGGGCTTTTTTATAAAAAGCCTCGTAATAACCTCGTGATAAAACATAAGTTCCTAAAATTATTCTTTTTCTTACCTCTCTGCCAAATTTTTCTCCCCGAGTTTTAAAATATAAATCTCTTAAATTTAATGAATCTAAGTTTTGATTCTGAAAATCTAATCTCGGAGAATATCTAATCCCGTCATAACGCGCTAAATTAGCGCTTACTTCAGCCGGCATAATAATATAATAGCAGGCTAAAGAATATGGACTTAAAGGCAAACTTATTTCTTCGACTTTAAAATTATTTGCTTTTATTTTCTGAATAGCTTTACTGATGATTTCCTCTATTTCTTTATCTAAACCTTTGACAAAAAATTCTTTTGGCACTCCAATCACTGTTTCTTCCGGCTTTTTCTGAAACTTTTCTTTTTTTACTTCAAATGAAGTAGAATCATTTATATCTTTTCCCGC
Source organism: Minisyncoccota bacterium (assembly GCA_035360795.1). Taxonomy (GTDB): domain Bacteria; phylum Patescibacteriota; class Minisyncoccia; order UBA6257; family UBA6257; genus DAOOKJ01. Next base: position 486 of record DAOSBJ010000007.1, on the reverse strand, counting down.
AATTGCTTCAAAAACTATTTGAGCATCTTCAACTGTCAAGGTTAAAGGACCAATTACATCTAAAGAAGAAGCCATCGCAATTAAACCAAACCGAGAAACCGCCCCATAAGTCGGTTTAAAACCAACCACCCCGCAAAAGGCTGCTGGCTGTCTAATTGAACCGCCAGTATCAGACCCTAAAGCAAAAACCGCCATTTGGCTTTTAACAGTCGCGGCAGAGCCGCCCGAAGAACCACCTGGCACTCTTTCTAAATCATTGGGATTTCTGGTGGTAAAATAACCGGAATTTTCTGTTGAAGAACCCATCGCAAATTCATCTAAATTAGTTTTACCTAAAATTATCGCTCCTTTTCTTTTTAATTTTTCAATGACCGTCGCGTCAAAAGGAGGAAAATAATTTTCTAACATTTTAGAACCAGCAGTTGTTTTTATTCCCTTTGTCAAAATATTATCTTTGACTGCATAAGGAATACCTTCTAAAATATC
>DAOSBJ010000006.1:31677-33180 GCA_035360795.1 Minisyncoccota bacterium | reverse complement strand
CACAGTTTGTTGTAAAAAGAAATCCACTACCACTGCTAAATGTTCTGATTATTCAAATCTAGGCTATCAGTGTCTATATTCTTCTGATTGTGAAGTCCAAACTATTATGGGAACTTTAGATTGTGGTAACAAATTTTGTTGTAAGAAGAAATCAGCTACCCCTTCTAAATGTTCTGATTATTCGGGCTATGAGTGCTTAGATTATACTAATTGTGAAGCTAATACTAATATAGGAGTTTTGAATTGCACCAGTGGCACAGTTTGTTGTAAGAAGAAAACTACAACTACTGGTCAATGGTGTGAATCTTGTAGTAATCTTTCTCACTGCACAAGAGTAAAATGGTATGATAGCGATGGTGGTTGTAATGATAATTGGTACAACCAACGAACAACTTGGGCTGATGATTCCTGCGAATCATATTATCCTTGTGACGCAGGTCAGCATTGTCAAGGCGGAGTTTGTACTTCTTCAGGAACTACTGCTAAATGTTCTGATTATTCAGGTTATGAGTGTCTGAGTTCTTCTGATTGTGAAAGCGGAACTGATAAGGGACAATTAAATTGTAGTAGTGGGAAAGTTTGCTGTAAGAAGAAAACTACAACTACTAATTTTCCACCAATTCATTGTGAGCGATGTAGTAATACTAAACCTTGTCAATATGCTTTCTGGACTATTCCACATGACAAATGTGACGTTGGTATTGAGACGGTATGTTGTAGCAAAGATCCACTAGCATTGGGAATAAGTGTGTCCTATAGGATAGATGATACTTGCCCAGAAAAGGGAGGAAAACCTTGTGATTCAGGTTACAAGTGTAAAAATGGAAGTTGTGTCGAGAACAAATCCTGTTCTAATTATGGAGACGATTATGAGTGTCGAAACAAGTTAGATTGTGATCTTACTACTATCAAAAGTAATACAGAATGTGTCGCAAGTTTCAATGAGTATTGTTGCAAAAAGGACAAATTATGTGAAGAATTAGGGAAACAATGTTTAGGGGAAGCGAGTTGTGAGCCAAATACAATTGAGCCTTCTCAAAGAGGTTGCACACCAGGATTACACTGCTGTAAGAAAAAATCTACGAATACATTTTCTATAAAATGTGAGCGATGCAGCAATACTAAACCTTGTCAATATGCTTCCTGGATCATTCCACCTGGCAAATGTGACAGTGATGACGAGAAGGTATGTTGTGGCAAAGATCCGGTAGCATTGGGAATAAGTGTATCCTATAGCGCAGATGATTATTGTCCAGAAAAGGGAGGAAAGCCATGTCCTTCGGGCCAAAAGTGTAAAAATGGAAGTTGTGTCTCTCAGTAATTCACTCTTACAATAGTTGTCCAACACTAACTTAAAAGTAACAATTAATTTAAATTTATTATGAAACAAAACATTTTTTGGTTTTTAGGAGGATTAGTTCTAGGATTGATAATTCTCTTTATCTACAATCTTACAATTCCTACCACTCCTAAACCTTCAGTTGTTACCCCTTCTCCAGAATG
>DAOSBJ010000006.1:0-31577 GCA_035360795.1 Minisyncoccota bacterium | reverse complement strand
CGAGTCCTCTACCCTCCGCTTTCTATAAATTGAAATTATGGAAAATAAGGAAAATCAAAATTTAATTTCAAGACCGCCAATTGTTGTAGTTTTAGGTCATGTTGACCATGGAAAAACTTCGCTTTTGGATTATATTCGAAAGACGAAAGTCGCAGAAAAAGAAGTCGGAGGAATTACTCAACATATTGGCGCTTATGAAATAGAACACAAAAACCGAAAAATCACTTTTATTGATACTCCTGGTCATGAAGCATTTTCTAAAATTCGCTCCCGAGGGGCAAAAGCCGCTGATATTGCTATTTTAGTAGTCGCGGCTGATGAAGGAGTAAAGCCCCAAACAAAAGAATCTTTAATTCATATTAAAGAAGTTCAAATTCCCTTTTTAGTGGCTTTAACAAAAATTGACAAAGGAGAAGCCCAGCCAGATAAAGTAAAAAAAGAATTGCTTGATATTGGAGTTTATCTTGAAAACTGGGGTGGAGATATTCCGTGGGTTGAAGTATCTTCAAAAACCGGTCAGGGAATAGATGAATTATTGGAATTAATTTTACTAATGGCAGAAATGGAAAATTTAAAAGGGGATAAGAATTTGCCAGCCGAAGGAGTAGTAATTGAATCTTCGCTTGATTCAAAAAGAGGGCCAATTGTTACCATGATAATTACCAACGGCACTTTGAAACTAAATGATTATATTTTTGCCGGCGGAGTGAAGGGAAAAGTAAAGGTAATTGAAAACTTTCTAGGAGCAACAATTAAAGAAGCAAGTTTTTCTTCGCCAGTAAGAATTGTTGGCTTTCAAAAGGTACCGCCAGTGGGTTCAGTTTTTGTTAGCGGCAAAAAAGAAGAAATTTTAGAAGAAAAAGAAAAAAGTTTAACTAGAATAAAAATTTTAGGCGCCAGCGATTCTCAAGTAAGAATTCCTTTAATTATTAAAAGTGATGTTATAAGTTCAGGTGAGGCAGTAGAAGAACTAATAGATAAATTGGGGAAAAACAAAAATTGGGCTTTTGTTTTAATTTTAAATGAAACTGGAGATATTTCTGAAGGAGATTTAAAATTAACTAATCCTGATGGGACTTTAATTATCGGTTTTAGAGTAAAAAAGAGACCAGAAACAACTAATATTTTAATAAACAATCCTAATTTGATTATTTTAGAAGGAGAAATTATTTATGATTTAGAAAAACAACTCGAGGAAGCAGTAGAAAAGAATTTTCTTGAAAAACCAACTGAAGAAGTGATTGGTAAATTGGAAGTTTTAAAAGTTTTTAATCCGGTTAAAGGAAACCAACTAATTGGCGGGAAAGTAATCGAAGGAAGAGTATTAAATAAAGCAAGAGTCCGTTTGTTAAGAAATGAAGAAAAAATTGGAGAAGGTAAAGTAATAAATTTACAAAAAAACAGAGTTGATGCTAACGAAGTTTTAGCTAATGAAGAATGTGGACTTTTGATTGAACTGAAAGAAGAGATAAAAGTTGGCGATTTTCTTGAATTTTTTCGCAAAATTTAATAAAATTTTTTAAGGCCATGTGGCGAAGTAGCTAACGCTGCGGTCTGCAAAACCGTTATTCGTGGGTGCAACTCCCACCATGGCCTCTTTGCCCAGGTGGCGGAATTGGTATACGCAAAGGACTTAAAATCCTTGGCTCTTTCTGAGCTTGTGGGTTCGAGTCCCACCCTGGGCACCCCCTCACTTGAAATCGATAAAAATTTAAATTAATCTTATTAAGTTAATCTATCTGAATCATTAGTGGCGAAAGCCAATCGATTTCAAGTGAGGGGAGCACAAACAAAAACCCCCTCTTTAATAGAAATAAAGAGGGGGTTTAATTTATTATTCCCTTTAGATTATTTATTCAGACTAACTGCATTTGGCATTTCTTTTGGTTCTTCAATGATTTCCATTATAGTCTTTTTAATGCCAAAGTTCTTTGCTTCTTCGGTTGACATAAACCAAATATCAATTCTGTCTTCGCTAAATCTTTCGTGCATTCGGTCATAAACCACAAAGATTTTGTCGCCGAAAAGTTCAGGAAAGCGGACTTTAGTGCCAAAAGCCAAAAAATTTGCCGCCACTATGCCGTCTTCCACCACTTTTCCTGAAGCTGTAATAAAAGGGGTATCATCAGTTTCCTCTGGCCTTGAGGAATAACCAGTGACAGTAATTTCCATTTTTTTATGGGAGATTAGAGGGCTATTTGAAGCCAGAAATGAAGTAAGAAAAAGGTTAGCATTATTTTTTTCGTTATTTAAAGGCTCAAATGACGAGTTTTCTCCAATAAAGACTGTTGGCGAACCTTCAACTAAAACTCCTGACCACCGGCTAATAAAAGTGAAAGCCAAAACAAAGACTAAAAGATTGAGTTTTAGGCCTTTATTGAGGGTTGAAAGCCAAAAAGGCGTTTGATTTATATATTTTTTATGCATATTCAATATAAAAACTCCCTACTTGGGAGTTTCAACCCCTATTTTATCAGACTGATTATTTTTGTCAAGAGAAAAATGTGGATAACTAATTTTTCCGAAAAATTTGCTTTTTTTACAATAAAAAGATAAAATACTTAATAAGGAGGGTTGGCTGAGTGGTTAAAGCGACGGTTTGCTAAACCGTGACCGCCTAAAAAGCGGTCCGTGGGTTCGAATCCCACACCCTCCGCCCCTCACTTGGAAAAGATAAAATTTATTTATAAATTAAGGAAGGTAAAATTATCTTGAAATTTTAGAGCAAATTTTGTCTCTTATTTTTAAATAGTTTTTTGGTGAAACCAATCTTTTCCAAGTGAGGGGCTTTGCCCTTTTCCTTGTTTTTTTATTTGCTTTTTAGTGGTAGTTATGGTAAACTAAAAATAAATAAGAGAGAAAAAAATTAAAATTGGTATTTTTATGCTTAAACCCAAAGAAAAAAGTAAAATCATTAAAGAAGTGGCGCTTCATGAAAAAGATACAGGTTCGCCAGAAGTCCAAATTTCGCTTTTAACAAAGCAAATTGACCTTTTAGCCAAACATTTAAAAAAACACCCAAAGGATTTTCATTCTCGACGCGGGCTTTTGGGGATGGTTTCTAAAAGAAGAAAACTTTTAAATTCTTTGAAAAAAGAATCAGTTCGCCGTTATAATAAAATAGTAAAAAAATTAGGTTTATAATTCGGCTTATAATTTTTTATGACAATAAAACATAAAAATCAACGGGTAGGAGTTTTTATTGATGTTCAAAATTTATATCATTCGGCAAAAAATCTTTACAATAAAAGAGTAAATTTTAAAAATCTTTTACTGGAAGCAGTTTCAGACAGACAATTAATTCGAGCGATTGCTTATGCAGCGCAGTCAGCCGAATTAACTGAAGAGTCCTTTTTTGAGGCTTTAGAAAAAATAGGGATTGAGGTTAAAAGAAAAGAATTGCAGGTTTATCCTGATGGTTCAAAAAAAGGTGACTGGGATGTTGGTTTGGCAATGGATGCAATTAGAATTGGTCATAATTTAGATGTGGTGGTTTTAATTTCCGGGGATGGCGATTTTATTCCTTTACTTGAACATTTAAAAACCGAAGGAAAATATGTAGAAGTAATTGCTTTTGGCAGAACTACCTCTACTCGTTTAAAAGAGGCGGCCGACGAATTTATCGATTTAGATGAAAGACCCGAATATTTTCTTCTAAAAACTGAAGAAGGTTTTAAAGTAAAAATGCCGGCAATTATTAGGATAAAAAGAAAATAAAATGGAGGTAAAAAAATATCAATTACAATTAAAAGATAAAATCATAGAAGTTGAGTTTTCTAATTTAGTCGAGCAAGCAAATGGCTCGGTTTTAGTTAAAATGGGGGGGACTTGTGTTTTAGCGAACGCGGTGATGGGGAAAAACGATAGATTAGACATAGATTTTTTTCCCTTACTTGTTGATTATGAGGAAAAATATTATGCTGCCGGAAAAATTTATGGCAGTCGTTTTGTGAGAAGAGAATCAAGGCCAACAGAAGTAGCAGTTTTAACAAGCAGATTAATAGACAGAACTATTCGGCCGCTTTTTCCTGAAACAATGCGCCGTGATGTTCAAGTAGTTGTTACCTGTCTTTCAATTGATGAGAAAAATGACCCTGATGTGTTGTCAATTATTGCTGCTTCTTTAGCTTTATCAGTTTCTGATATTCCCTTTAATGGTCCAGTTTCTGCTTTAAGGGTTGGTTGGTCAAAAGAAAAAGGTTTTGTTTTAAATCCTTGGTACGAAGAAAGAGAAGTCTTAGAAGCGGAGGTAGTAGTTTCCGGTCCTAGGGGCCAAATTAATATGATAGAAGGAGGGGCAAAAGAAGTAAAAGAAGAGATTATTAAAGAAGCATTTCTGATTGCCCAAAAAGAAATTGCCTCTTTAAATGACCAGCAGGCAAAGATAATCAAAGAAATTGGCAAAGAAAAACAAAAAATTGTTTTTCAAGAAATAGATAAAGATTTTAAAGAAGAAGTTTCTAATTTTTTGAAAGAAAAAATAGAAAAAGTTTTAAATCCTACTACTAAAAAAGAGAGACTAGAAGAATTGGAAATAATAAAAGAAGAATTAGACAATTATTTAAAAGAGAAAGAATATTCAGCAGATTTATTAAAACAAGTTTCTTTTATTTTTAATGACCAGTTGAATCAAGTTCTTCATAAAAACATTTTAGAAAAAGAACTAAGGCCAGATGGAAGAAACTTAAACGAAATCAGGCCTTTGGAAATGAATATTGATATTTTTGATAGGCTTCATGGCTCGGCAATTTTTATGAGGGGATTAACTCACGCTTTATCAGTGGTAACTTTAGGCGCTCCCTCAGATGCTTTGCTTGTTCAAGGAATGGAAATTACTGGGGAAAAAAGATTTATGCATCATTATAATTTTCCCGGTTATTCTTCCGGAGAAGTTTCGCCTTTAAGAGGACCTGGAAGACGCGAAATTGGTCATGGCGCATTAGCAGAAAGGGCGCTTGTCGCTGTTATTCCTAGGGTTGATGATTTTCCTTATACTATTCGAGTGGTTTCAGAGATTTTATCTTCTAATGGCTCAACTTCAATGGCTTCAGTTTGCGCTTCTTCTTTGGCTTTAATGGCTAGTGGAGTGCCAGTTTCTCGTCATGTAGCAGGAATTGCGATGGGCTTGATAATAGATGAAAAAACAAATAATTATAAAATTTTAACTGATATTCAGGGACCAGAAGACCATTTTGGTGATATGGATTTTAAAGTTGCTGGCACCGAGTTGGGGATAACCGCCCTGCAAATGGATATGAAGGTTGAAGGAGTTTTACCTAATGTTCTAAGCGAAGCCTTGGATAAAGCAAAAGAAGCGCGAGAATATATTTTAGAAAAAATGAATCAGGTGATTAGTTCGCCGAGAGAAGAATTGTCACCTTACGCTCCAAGAGTTTTTGTGATTAAAATTAAGCCAGAAAAAATCGGAGATTTAATTGGTCCGGGAGGAAAAGTTATTAATTCAATCATTCAGAATTTAGGAGTTCAAATTGATATTAAAGAAGATGGCACAGTTTTTGTTACTGCTCCTGATAAAGAAAAAGCTAATTTGGCTCTAGAAGAAATAAAAGATATTACCAAAGAATTTTCTGAAGGAGAAGTTGTCAAAGGCAAGGTTTCTCAAATTAAAGAATTTGGAGCGATTGTTGATTTAGGACATCATAAAGAAGGTTTGCTTCATATTTCTGAATTAGCGCCGTTTAGAGTAAACCGAGTAGAAGATATTGTTCAATCAGGCGAAGAATTAAAATTGAAAATAAAAAAGGTGGAACAAAATGGAAAAATTTCTCTTTCTCTAAAAGATGTTAATCCTTCAAAAGAAAAACAAAACAAATTTTTTAGAAAAGATGCCAGAAAACCATTTCCAAGAAAAAAATAATTTTCTCTTGACAGAAAAATTGTGCTATAATGATTTAAATTAAATAAATTTTAATATGAATGGAGAAAATTTAGGACCAAATCAGCCAAATCAAACACCATTTGAGCCTTCGCCGGGAATTAATCCTTCTTTTCAGCCGAAAGAAGAACCTTTTTCACCACCGCCTTCAAATGTCTTTATTCGGACTTCTGAATTAGATTTAGAAAAAGTCCAAAGTGAAGGTGGAGTTTTTCCTCAAACTCCTCCGCTTCAAACTCCTCCGCCCCAAACACCGCCCCCTTCCCAACCACCTCCTTTTAAACCAATTGAAGATGTTTCTTTTACGCCAGCCGCGGGCTTTAATCAGCCTCCTTTTAATCAGCCTCCTCAAGAGCCGCCAGTTTTCATTTCTCCCCAAATTCCTGAATCAAATCTTCCGCCAGAAATTCCGGCTTCAGAACTTTCTAATCTGCCTTTGCAGTCCTCACCAAAGAAGAAATTTTTACCTTTTATCATTATTGGCGTTTTAATAATTATTGGTCTGATTTTGGGCTATTATGTTCTTTGGCCAAGAATTTTTAAACCAGAAAAAACTGTTGAGGTTGTTCCTCCTCCTACTTTAACTGTCACCACTACTACCACCACTACTTTGCCACCTTCTCCCTATGTTTCTTTTAGCAGTCCTTTTGAAAAATCAATTGTCAATATTAATGTTAGCGGTAGTCCAATTCTTTCTGCCATTCAAAAAGAGGCAAAAGAAACAATGCTTGAACCTAAGAGTTTCAAAATTTTAGTACCAAAAGTTCATAATGAGGTTTTAAATGATGAAGAAGTTATTCTCTCTCTTATTCCAAAATTACCAGAGAGTTTGAAGCCTTATGTTTTAGGAGGTAAAAAGTTTTTGGTTTATGTTTATTATGGGGAAGTTAATCCCTCTTTAGGATTGATTGTTGAAATTGGATTAGATAATAAAGAAATGGTTAAACCAATCTTTTTGAATTGGGAAAAGAAACTTCAGATTTTAAAAGATTTATCTAATTTTTATTTAGTTAAAATTCCTGCTCAGGCAGGCAAAGCCTTTAAAGACGTTAGTAATTTAGGAGCAGAAATCAGAACTTTTGACTACAAAGGCGAGGAAGTTGATTTAACTTATGCTTTCTTTGATAAATATTTAATTATTAGTTCCTCCTTAGAATCAGTTAATAGTGCTTTGGAAAGACTGCAGAGACCACTGGAACCAATTTATCCGTAGAATTACTAAGAAGTTTTTTGAAAGCGCAGCCGTCCCTGCGCTTTTAATTTGATTTTTTCAGTAAATTGGTTTAAAATTAAAAAGCAAGATTATGAAAAAGTTATTTCAGTCTCTTGTTATTATTCTTTTATTTTTTTTAGTTTTTTCTTGGCTAATTTCTAGTTTTGACAGTACTTCTTTAAATCAAGTTTCAAGACAAAAAGTTGATTTAACTACCGCTTTAGAAAAAATTACAAGCCAAGAAGCAGAAAAAGTTGTCGTTAAACCTTCTCAAATTGAGGTTACTTTGATTGATGGCTCTATTCTTATTGCTAATAAAGAAACTAATATTTCTTTTCCAGAGATTTTGAAAGATTTTGAAATTCCCATTGAGGCAATTCAAAACTTAAAAATAGAAGTTAAAGAAGAAAGTGGTTTTGTTTATTGGCTGGCAATTCTTTTGCCAATAATTATTCCTATTATTTTTTTTGTTTATCTTTTTTCTTCTGCTTTTAAAAAGGCTAATCAGGGAGCCGCTCAGATTTTTTCTTTTTCCCGTTCAAATATTCGGCTTTTTTCTCCGACTAAAGACCGAATCACTTTTAAAGATGTGGCTGGTTTAAAAGAGACAAAAGAAGAACTTCAGGAAGTAGTCGAATTTCTAAAAAATCCCAAAAAATTTGAAACTTTAGGAGCGAGAATTCCTAGAGGAGTGCTTTTAGTTGGACCAACTGGTGTCGGAAAAACACTTTTAGCTAGAGCCGTGGCTGGTGAAGCCAATGTTCCTTTTTTTCACATTTCTGGTTCGGAGTTTGTGGAACTATTTGTTGGCGTTGGCGCTGGCAGGGTGCGAGACGCCTTTAATACTGCCAAAAAAGCCGCTCCTTCAATTCTTTTTATAGATGAAATTGATGCCATTGGCAGAGAAAGAGGATCAGGAATTGGAGGCGGCCACGATGAAAGAGAACAAACTTTAAATCAAATTTTAGTTGAAATGGATGGGTTTGAAAGAGACACCAGAGTCATAGTTATCTCGGCGACAAACCGCCCGGATATCTTGGATCCGGCTTTGCTTCGGCCTGGTCGCTTTGACCGGAGAATTGTTTTAGATTTACCAGATATTAAAGAAAGAGAAGAAATTTTAAAGATTCACAGCCAGGGAAAAAAATTAGCCCCAGATGTCAATTTGAGAGAAATTGCTGAAAGAACTCCTGGTTTTTCTGGCGCTGATTTAGCAAATTTAACAAATGAAGCCGCAATTCTGGCTGCCAGAAGAAATAAAAAATCAATTAATCAAATTGAGTTTTTAGAAGCCATTGAAAAAGTTATTTTAGGACCAGAAAGAAAAAGCAGAGTTTTATCTTCAAAAGAAAAAGAAATTACCGCTTATCATGAAGGCGGTCATGCTTTAGTTTCATTTTTAACCCCCGAAGGCGGAGAAGAAGTGAGAAAAGTTTCCATTATTAGTCGAGGTCGGGCTGGTGGTTATACAATGAGAATGCCAAAAGAAGAAAAATATCTAAAAACCCGAAGCGAATTTCTAGCAGATATCAAAGTCCTTTTAGGCGGTTATGTGGCAGAGGAATTAAAATATAAAGAAATATCAACCGGAGCGGCTAATGATTTACGTGAGGCTTCAGACATTGCCCGCGCTTTGGTAACAAAATATGGAATGAGTAAAGATTTGGGACCAGTTGCCTTTGGCAAAACCGAAGATTTAATATTTTTAGGCAGAGAACTGACTTCAGAAAGAGATTATTCAGAGGAAACTGCTCAAAAAATAGATAAAGAAGTAATGGAAATAATAAAAAATTGTTATCACGAAACAAAAAAAATCTTAAAAGATAATTTTAATAAATTAGAAAAAATCGCCCAGAAATTAATTGAAAAAGAAACTCTGGAAAAAGAAGAAATTGAAGAACTAGTAAAAGAAGAGGGCGGATAGCTCAGTTTGCCCGCCCAAATTTTAGGCGGGTGAAGTTAGAGAGATTGTCTTATATCAAGCAAATTACTATTTGATATTTTTGATCGGCATGTAGCTCAGTGGTAGAGCATCGCTCTTATAAAGCGAGGGTCGCAGGTTCGATCCCTGCCATGCCGACAAAAGATACAAACTATAAAAAGTAGTAAGTCGCTTATAAACAATAGGTCCCAGGTTCGATCCCTGGTACGCCCACTAAAAAATCATAATTAAGGTTTGCTTAATATAAAGCGGGGGACGATGGTTCATTCATCAATTCGCAACAAAACAATTCAAAAATCTAAATCTCTATTCATTTTGATTTTTTAAAAAAAGGGATAAAATAAGAACGAAACAATTAAACCGATTGAAGGGCGATTAGCTCAGAGGTTAGAGTGCGTCGTTGACATCGACGAGGTCGCAGGTTCAAGTCCTGCATCGCCCACCTTTTATTATGAGAATTTTTTATTCATTGGAAACATTTTATCCTCATCTTTCCGGAGTAACAATTGTCACTGACAGAATAGCCTCTTATTTTGCAAAACAGGGAAATGAAACTTTTATTATTACTTCTTCTGATAAAGGTAATTTTTTGATTGAGCAAGGGTCAAAAGGTTATACAATAATTAGATTAAAATCTTATCCAAGTGTTGTAAGAAAAAAAATTAGAATCAGTCCTTTTCCGCAAATCGCGACTTTTAAACTTTTTAAAAAATTTAAGCCTGATATCATCCATCTCCAGGACCCGGTTTTTATCTCCGAAGCCCTCTCAAAAGAGGCCCTAAAAAGAAAAATTCCGGTAATTGCTACGCAACATTCTTCTTTGGCTTTTCCCTTGTCTTATTTAGGGTTGCCGGAAGTTGTTTCCGCATGGGCAGGAAAAATCCTCGCAACAACTTTATCTCATTTTTATAACAAACATTGTCAATTAATTATCACTCCTTCTAATTTCATTAAAAATGAAGTTTTAAATTGGGGAGTGAAAATTCCCGTTGAAGTGGTTTCAAATGGCATTGACCTAAAAATTTTTAAAAAAGGCAAAGTTTCTTTAGAATTTTTACAAAAATATTATCTACAAGATTTTATCTCAAAACCCGTTGTGTTTTATTCTGGTAGAATTGATAAGGATAAAAATTTAGAGGTATTAATAAAAGCAATTCCTTTGGTTTTAAAAGAAAAAGAGGTGAATTTTCTGTTTTTAGGTGATGGTGATATTAAGAATGATTTAAAAAGAGTAGTTAAATCAATGAACATCGAAGAGCATTTACGATTTATTGGCCCACTTCAACCAACTGATTCTAATTTGCCTCAATTCTATCAACTTTCATCGCTTTTTGTTATCCCTTCTTTTATTGAAGGTCAGTCTTTGGCAACAATGGAGGCAATGGCCTCTGGTCTTCCTATTGTGGCTGCTAATGGTGGCGCTTTAAAAGAATTAGTTTTTGATAATGAAAATGGTTTTTTAGTTAATCCTTTTTCTGAAAAAGAATTTGCTGAAAAAATTTTGGCAGTTTTAAGTGACGAGAAATTAAAAAAAAGAATGTCTCAGAAATCTTTGGAACTTATTAAATCTCACGATATCTCCAATACCTTCAAAAAACTCGAAGAAATCTATCAGCGTTTTGTTTGACATTGCATTTGTTAGACACCGTAAGTCATCCACTACTTGTGATGTCGTTGATTAATTAAAATTCAATGAAGAAAGCCCTTGAAGTTGAAAAATCTCTTTTTCCTCAAAGGATTGACTTATATCTAAAAAACAAACTTTCTGATATCTCTCGAAGCAAAATAGTCTCTCTTTTAAAACAAGGCAAGATTTTAATCAATGAGAAAAAAGTCAAACCAAGTTTTATTTTAAAAGGAGGAGAAAAAATTTTGATTAATTTTCACGAAGAGAAAAAAGAATTAATTCCTCTTCCTTTGGAAAGAGAACCCGAAATTCTTTACGAAGACAAAAATTATTTAGTCATCAACAAACCCGCTGGAATACTCGTTCACCCAAACTTAAAGAATTTAAACCAGCCGACTATTTCCAGTTGGCTGATTTTTAAATGGCCAAATCTAAAAGGCGTTGGTGAAGACCCTTTAAGGCCAGGCATTGTCCACCGTTTAGACAAAGAGACTTCAGGAGTTTTAGCAATTGCTAAAAATAACCAATCGTTTTTTCATTTGAAAGAACAGTTTCAAAAAAGATTAGTCAAAAAAGAGTATCTAACTTTAGTTTGGGGAAATATTAAAAAAGATTCTGGAGAGATAAATATTCCTTTAACTTATTCAAAAAAATCTCCTTTTCGAAGAAAAATTTCTAATTTTAAAAGTCCTAAAAAATCCTTATCAGCCATAACTTATTATAAAGTCATTAAAAGATTCAAAGATTTCGCTTTGCTTAAAGTTATTCCGAAAACCGGCCGCACCCATCAAATAAGAGTTCATTTAGCCAGTCTTGGATTTCCAGTGGTTGGCGATAAAGAATACGGGCCAAAAAACAGAAGATTGCCTTTTACTTTAAACCGTCAATTTCTTCATGCCATTAAAATTTCCTTTTTAACAATTGATAATACCCTTTTAGAAATAGAAGCTCCTTTGCCCGAAGACTTGGAAAACGTATTGAAATTGTTAAGATAAAAATAGTTTTTAGTTTTTAGTTGTAGTTTTAACTTTAGATGTTATACGTCTAAACTTACCCAGAAGTTATCCACAGAGGTTCTTGACTTTCTTTAGGAATATGATAAATTAATAATATCCTTTTACCCCACCGTATTTTGCCCCACCGGAACCGCAGTTTCTGGGCTGGAACTGCGGTTTTTTAATTCTATTGAATTTGATGAACGACATCTGATGTCGTTCATTAATTGCTTTCAAGAAATTTTTGTGATAAAATAATCAAAATCAATAAAATTTTGAAAATTATGGAAACTATTAATACCAAAGAAATTAAACCAGGAATGTATTTAAGGGTTTATCAAAAAATTAAAGAAGGGGATAAATCTAGAATCCAAAGAATTGAGGGTTTAGTTTTATCAAGAAAACACGGCTCTGAACCAGGAGCAACTGTTACTATTAGAAGAATTATTAAAGGAGTGGGAGTAGAATGGACTTTACCAATTTTTTCTCCAACTATTGAAAAAGTTGAGCTCATTAAAGAAACGAAAACCAGAAGAGCAAAACTTTATTATGTGCGGGAGAAATCTCAAAAAGAAACAAGAAAAAGATTAAAGTCTTTAAGAAAAAGCAAAAAAGTAAAGGTTGAAGAAAAACAGCTTCAGGAAGCAACCACGCCAGAAAGTGTTGGCTCTTAATTGAATTGAGAGCGCGGGTGGCGGAATAGGCAGACGCGCATCTTTGAGGTGGATGTGGGAGCAATCCCGTGGAGGTTCAAATCCTCTCCCGCGCACTGCTTCGCATTTGAATTTACTTTTATGTTTTTTAGAAGCGAATATCATTTAACCATTCAAGCAGTAAAAAAATCATTACCAGCAGTGGTTGGAATTTTAATTACTAAACATTTGTCTCAGTTGGAAAAAGAAATTGGCAGAGATTTTATAAAAGGAATCTCTTTGTACGGTTATCTGGAAAAAGATAATTTAATTGATAAAAATGGAATGGTGAAAATCAGTGGTTGTTCTGGTTTTTTTGTTTCTTCAGACGGCTATATTTTAACTAATCGCCACGTGGTTGAAGATGAAGAAAGCTCTTATACGGTTTTGTGGCAAGATAAAAGTTTTTCTTCCAAAGTGATAATTAGAGACAAAATAACTGACATCGCAATTTTGAAAGTAGAGGGAGAAAATTTTCCTTATCTTGAGTTTGGAGATTCAAAAAAATTAGAATTAGGCCAAACAGTGGTCGCCATTGGCAACGCTTTAGGCGAATTTGAAAATACCGTTTCCCGAGGAATTATTTCTGGTTTGTCGCGCGATTTAAAAACAAGTGCCGGAAATGAAAGCCAAGAGTTTTATGGTTTAATTCAGACCGATGCGGCGATTAATCCTGGCAATTCAGGCGGACCTTTGATCGATTTAGAAGGAAGAGTAATCGGAATTAATACCGCGGTTGTTTTAGGAGTAGAAAACATTGGCTTTGCCATTCCAATTAATCAAGCGAAAAAGATTTTGTTTGATTTTAAAAAGTATGGCAAAATTCGTCGGCCGTCTTTAGGCATTAGATACTATTTGATTGATGAGGTAAGTCAAGCCGAACATCGCCTTCCTTTCCCTTATGGCGCTTTTATTATTTATGAAACTATTCCCGAGAAAGGGGGCATTATAAAAAATGGACCGGCGGATAAAGCAGGGCTGAAAGAAGGAGATATTATTTTAGAAATTGAAAACCAGAAAATTACAAAAAGTTCCAGCATTATTCAAATTTTAGACCAGTTTAAAATTGGCGATAAAATTAAGGTTCGTTATTGGCGACAGGGAGAAATAAAAGAAACAAATCTTGAACTGCAAGACTGATTTTTAAGTTCGTCGGGCTTTTTCTGTAAATTCATTAAAGGCTTTTAAAAGCAAAGGCCATTTTTTTAAAGTTGAATCAGTTTCAAGAATTTTTTTCGCTTCTTGGTAAACATTTTCCATTAATTCTTTTTTAATTAAAGAATGCATTACTAAATCAGGAATGCCCGATTGTTTTGTGCCCAAAAATTGTCCCGGCCCTCTTAAAGACAAATCAATTTCTGCTAATTTAAAACCGTCATCGTATTTTTCTAAAGATTTTAATCTTGAAATATTACTTTTGCTTAAATTCTCAGTAAAAAGAAAACAGTAGGATTGATATTTGAATCTGCCAACTCTTCCTCGAAATTGATGCAATTGGGCCAAACCAAAATGTTCGGCTCCCTCAATCATCATAATAGTGGCATTTAAAATATCTATTCCGACTTCAACAACCGAAGTTGAAACTAAAATATTGATTTCATTATTTCTGAATTTTTTCATTATTTCTTCTTTTTCTGACGATTTCATTTTTCCGTGGAGCATTTCCACTTTCAAATCAGGAAAAATTTCCTCTTTTAATTTCTGATATTCTTTTTTAACAGCTTTAACTTCGTAATTTAATTTTTCAATATAGGTTAAAAGGTCGTAGGCGACAATTTTTTCTGGTTCAACTTCTGTCTCTTCAATTCTTGGACAGATAACAAAAACTTGTCTACCCTTTAAAACTTCATTTCTAATAAATTGATATACTTTCTCTCTTTCTTCTGGTAAAACTAATTTAGTGATAATTTTTTTTCTTTCTTGAGGCAATTCCCTAATAATTGATAAATCTAAATCTCCATAAAAAGCCAACGCCAAAGTTCGAGGAATTGGAGTGGCAGTCATTGACAAAACATGAGGAATTTTTTTTGTTTTTGTTTCTTTGATTATTTTTTTTCGCTGTTCTACCCCAAAACGATGTTGTTCATCAATGATAACCAGGCCCAACTTTTCAAAGACAATATTTTTCTGAATCAGCGCATGGGTGCCAATAACAATAATTGGCAAACTTGAAGAAATAATTCTTAAGAGGCCCTTTTTCGAGATTTTTCCTTCTAGACCATCATCGAAAATTTTTGCTCCGGAAGAAGTTAAAAGGGCTATTCTTACTTTAAAAGGAGAAAGAAAACTTTTATATTTTTCATAAACTTGCATCGCTAAAATTTCTGTTGGCGCCAAGTAAGCAACCTGCCAATCTGATTTATAAACCAAAAGCGAAGCGCCAATTGCCACCAGAGTTTTTCCCGAACCAACTTCTCCTTCAAGCAATCGATTCATTGGACTTTGGTTTAAATTTTTAGAAATTTCCCATAAAGTCTTTTTTTGGTCCTGAGTTAAACTAAAAGGCAAGGATGAGACAAAGGATTTTAAAAGTTCAACGTCTAAATTAATTTTTGGATAATCAAGATTTAAAGTTTGTTTTTTAAGTTTTAATAGATAAAGTTGGGATAAAAAAAGAGATTCGAAGACAAATCTTTCTTTTGCTTTTTGAGCGAGAGTTAAAGTATCAGGAAAATGAATCTGTTCTAAAGCGATTTTTAAAGGAAGAAGTTGATATTTTTTTAAAATAGAAAAAGGCAGATATTCAGAAGGCAAAGCTACTGATTTTAAGGCTTGAGAGATTAAATACCGCAAACCTCTTGAAGTTAATCCTTTGGTTTCAGGATAAATTGGCACTAATCTAGCAGTATGTTTTAAATTATCAAAAAAATTTTTATCTAGTGGCTGCTGGGAAATAATTTCATAAGCAGGCGAGACAAGAACGAGTTTTTTACCTTGTTTTTTGACTTTTGAAGATAAAGAAACAGTGGTATTAACCTTTAAAGTTTTTAAAAGATATGGTTGATTAAACCAAATTGCCTTAATAGTTGAACTGCCATCTGAAACTATTGCTTCAATAATAAACATTTTTTTTCTAAAACTTTTCCTTAAACTTATTTTCGAAATTGTGCCATAGATAGTTACGGTCTCGCCTTCTTTTAACTCATCAATTTTTTTAATTTGAGAAAAATCTTCATAGCGAAAAGGAAAATACCACAAAAGGTCTTTAATGGTGTTAATATTAAGTTTTTCTAAATATTTTAAATAACGGGGGCCGACCCCTTTTAATTTTGAAACCCTATCCGAAAGCTCAAACATTTTGAATTTAGATATGTCACCCCTCACATGAAAAAGATTGGCTTCACCAAAAGTAATAATATCAAATTCAACATTATATATAGCGCTAATTGATTTAATAACCTTAGATATTTTATAAATTCATTTAATGAATTTGTTTATCTTTTTCATGTGAGGGGGCCTCCCCGCGAGGAATCGAACCCCGATTTCAGGCTCCGCAAGCCCGCGTTTTATCCGTTAAACTACGGGGAGAAATAAAGATAAAAATTACGAGGGATTAATCAAGAATTATAGAATTAAGGAATTTTATGTCAAAATGATTATATCAGAAGTTTACTTGAAAGAAAAGGAAATTTAAAGCATAATAAATGAACAGATAAAATGAATCAGCATAAAACTTTGGCTATAGTTTTAAATGTGAAAGTAGTTGGGGAGGATGACCGTAATTATACTTTTTATACTGAAAAATACGGTAAAATTTCTCTTTTAGCCGAAGGCGCCAGCAAAATTAAAGCAAAGTTAAGCGGCCATTTAGATAAACTGAATTTGGTAGAAATTATTTTTACCACCGCTTATCAGAATCGTTTAATTACTGCTTTAGTAAAAGACAGTTTTTTAAATATCAAAAGAAAATTGAAGCCTTTACAATCTGCTTTTATGATTGCGGAACTGGTAGATGAATATACTCTTTTTAACCAGAAAGATTCAAATCTTTGGCAACTGTTTTTAAATTCTCTATATTTTTTAGAAGAAAATTCAAATAAATTTGAAGAGGTAGCAGATTTCACACCTTTATACTTTAATGCTCAACTTCTAAATATTTTGGGAGTGGCGCCATTTTTGGAAGGCTGTGTTGTCTGTGGCTCTCAAATTAATACTCATTTTTTCAGTTTTAAAGAAAAGGGTTTGGTTTGCCAAAAGCACAAAAAAGAGACCGATTTGAAAATAGATAGTCAGAAAATAAGAATTCTCCAGACTCTTTTTACTGCTTCTTTAGACAAGTTCAAAAAACCTCAAATTATTCTGAAAGTTTTAAAAGAAAAAAAGTTTCTCAATCAGTTTCTTGAAAAATTTACTTTTTCAATTAAATCAGTTATAATGTAAAAAGTTTCAAAATTTACATTATCATTATGCAACTCAATAAAGCAAAAAATTTTTTTCAAAGTTTTTGGGGAGGAATTATAGTGGTAATTATTGTTATTGCCGTTGTTTATCTTATTTATAATTCTCTAAAAAACAAAGGGGTGAGTTTTATAGTTGAAGGACCGGAATTGGCAAAATCAGGTGAAATTATAGACCTTCATTTAATTTATAGCAATAATTCCCGAGTTGTTCTTCAGGGCGGAGAAATAGAAATAAAATTGCCAGAGGGAATTTTATCAGTAGAAGAACCTTCTAAAAATATTATTAATCTTTATTTAGGCGAGATTGCTCCTAAAGATTCAGAAGATAAATTATTTAAAGTGTTAATAACTGGGGAGCCAAAAACTTCCAAAACAATTCAGGCAGTCTTTCGTTACCGGCCAAAATCTTTAAGTTCGAATTTCGAAATTCCCGTAGATTATAATATTTCAATTTTCGGTTCAAATTTTTCTTTGGAGATGAATTTTCCTCAAGAGATATTTTTGGACCAATCTTTTCCTTTAGAATTGCATTGGGAAAATCAGACCAAAGAGATTTTCGAAAATTTAGAGATAGAGGCTTTATGGCCAGAAGGGTTTAATTTAGTTGAATCTAATCCTGGCGCCTCTAGCGCTCAAAATAATATTTGGAAGTTAGAAACTATTACTCCCTATGGTTCTGGAAAAATTAATATCACTGGCCTTGTTTCTGGAGAAGCGGGTCAAACAAAAAAAATCGCTTTTATCTTAGGAATAAAAAGCAATCAACAATTTTTACCCTTAGCAAAAACCGAAGGTTATATCAGATTAGCCGCCAATCCTTTAGAAATTATTACTCTTATTAATGGCGAACAAAATTATATTGCCTCTTTAGGAGAGACTTTGAATGTCACGATTAATTATAAAAATAATTATTCAACTCCTTTAAGAAATTTGGTCTTAAAAACTGTTTTGAATGGCGAGGCTTTGGATTTTTCAACTTTAAAAGCACCAAAAGCCTTATTTACCTTAAGAACCCAAACCCTTTCCTGGGATGGAGCAAAAGTCGAAGATTTATATAATTTAAATCCCCAAGAAAGCGGCTCTTTAAGTTTTTCCATTAAACTTTTAAAGGATTGGCCAATGGTGAGTCCTGCGCAAAAAAATCCCATTATTGAAATAAAATCAACGCTTGAAAGCGCTAATATTCCAGAAGGAGCGTCTGTCTCTACTCTTCCAAGAGCAGTTTCAGTAAACAATATTAAAATTAATACTGTCTGTGGCTTAGAGATAACGAGTTATTTTCGAGATGCAGCTTCTGGGATTGCCAATCAAGGGAAATTGCCTCTCAGAGTAGATGAACCCACTGATTTTACTATTCACTTTAAGATTTTAAACTCTTTTAATACTATAAATAAAATTAAAATTCAAACTTCTTTACCTCCGGGAGTAGAATTTACAGGACAAATTGGTGGTAATTATGGCAGTAATTTGCCTCAATATGATAAAAACAATCGGCAATTGATTTGGGAAGTTGGTAGTGTCGAAGCTGGAAGTGGTTATTTAACTAGACCGCCAGAATTGATTTTTCAAGTAAGAGTTACTCCTCAATATACTCAGATTAATCAGCCAGTAGCATTAATCGAAGAAACCACTTTTAAAGCCGTAGATGCTTTTACTTTGCAAGAGTTTAGCAGAGTTTATTCGCCAGTTCTCTCTAATAAACTGACTGATACTACTGTTTATCCTTCTCAAGGAATAGTCCAGCCTTAGTTTTATATGGAAAAAATAGCGATTAATCAGTTAAAAGATTTTAACAACAATTTGATGAACAAAATCATCGCCTTATCGAAGAGGCGAGGTTTTGTTTTTCCTTCTTCAGAAATTTATGGTGGTTTGGCTAATACTTGGGATTTCGGTCCTTTAGGAGTAGAACTAAAAAATAATCTTAAGAAATATTGGTGGGATAAAATGGTAAAAGAAAGAGATGATATTGTTGGCTTGGATTCGGCCATCATTTTAAACCCGAAAAGTTGGCAAGCCTCAGGTCATCTTTCCAGTTTTTCCGATCCTTTGGTAGAATGCAAGAAATGTCATGCAAGATTTAGATTTGATTATCTTAAAGAAGGAAAATATGGTGAGATAAAACTTGAAGATGGATATCCCCAATGTCCTTTGTGCGGGGGCGAATTGACAGAAGAAAAAAAATTCAATTTAATGTTTAAAACTTACTTTGGGCCGGCAGAAGAAACTGCCAATATCGTTTATTTGCGGCCAGAAACAGCCCAAGGAATTTTTTTGAATTTTAAAAATATTTTAGATACGACCAGAAAAAAAATTCCTTTTGGAGTTGCTCAGATTGGCAAGGCTTTTAGAAATGAAATCACTCCTTCTAATTTTATTTTTCGAACTCGAGAATTTGAACAAATGGAATTAGAATATTTTGTGAATCCCAAAGAAGATAAAATTTGGTTTGAATATTTTAAAAAAGAAAGAATGAATTGGTATTTAAGTTTGGGCATAAAACAAGAGAATTTGAGATTTCGGAAACACGAAAAAAACGAACTTGCTCATTATGCCAAAGAAGCGGTTGATATTGAATATAAATTTCCTTTTGGCTGGCAAGAATTAGAAGGAATAGCCAATCGAACCGATTATGATTTGAAAAATCATCAAAGATATTCTGGCATAGATTTAAGATATTATGATGAAAAGACAAAAGAAAAGTATCTTCCATATGTGATTGAACCCTCAGGTGGAGTAGAAAGAAGTATTTTAGCAGTCTTAACTGATAGTTATGCTGAGGAAAAAGACAGAGTTATTTTGAAAATAAATCCTAAATTAGCGCCTTATAAAGTGGCAGTTTTTCCTCTTTTGGCTAACAAACCTGAACTAGTAAAATTAGCCCATCAAATTTATGATGATTTAAGAAAAAATTGGCCTTGGAAAGCAGTTTTTGACAGTCGAGGTAATATTGGAGGAAGATATTATAGCCAAGATGAAATTGGCACTCCTTACACTATCACGGTTGACTTTGAAAGTTTAGAGAAAAAAGATGTTACTATTAGAGATAGGGACACAACCAAACAAGTGAGGGTCAAAATCAAAGTTATTAAAGAGTGGTTAGATAAACACTTGAATTGAATATTGACTTTTAATTTCTGAATTAATGATAAAATACCAAATTCATAAATTTTCAAATGGATTACGGCTTTTAATGGCACCTTCAAAAGAAGCCCATTCTTTTAAATTTACGGTGATTGTTAAAACTGGCAGTGATTATGAAAATAAAAGCAATAATGGGATTTCCCATTTTTTGGAACATATGTGTTTCAAAGGTACCAAAAAAAGACCGTCTAATTTTAGTATCAGTCAAGAATTAGATGAAGTTGGGGGAAGTTATAATGCTTTTACTTCAAGAGAAGTTACTGGTTATTGGGCAAAAGTTTCAGACTATCATTTTAAAAGAGCAATTGATATTACTTCTGATATTTTTATGAATTCGATTTTTAGAGAAAGCGATATTGAAAAAGAGAAGCAAGTGATAAAAGAAGAAATTAATATGTACTTGGATGATCCAAAGGAAAAAGTGTGGGATAATTTTTTTAAACTATTATATGGAAATCAACCGGCAGGCTGGCCTGTTTTGGGTCCTAAAGAAAATATTTTAAGATTTAAAAAGAAAGATTTAATGTCATATCGTTTATCTCAATATCGGGCAAAGTCAGTAGTTTTAGCAGTAAGTGGAAATTTTAAAGCCAAGGAAATTATTTCTTTGGTAAAAGATTGTTTTAAAGATATTCCAAAAGGAAAAGCGAAAGAAAAAATTAAAACAAAGGAAAAACAAATTAAACCTCAATTATCTTTGGAGTATAAAAAAACTGACCAAACTCATTTAAGATTAGGGGTAAGAGGAATCAATCTTTTTGACCCCAGAAGATATGCTCTTAATGTTTTAAATACAATTCTTGACGGCGGAATGTCTTTCAGACTTTTTCAGTTAGTGAGAGAAAAATTAGGAGCCGCTTATTATATTTCTAGTTTTGCTAGTAGCGCGACTGATAGGGGTCTCTGGGGTATTGCTACAGGTATTGATAATGATAGAGTTGCTCTGATTATTTCTGAAATTTTAAAAGAATGGAAAAAATTTAAACAAAATTCAATTACGCCGCAGGAAATTAAGAAAGCCAAAGAAAATATTAGAGGGAATATTCTCCTTGCAACTGAAAATATCCATTTTATTGCTGAATCCTATGCTTTTGATCTTCTTTATAGAAACAAAATAGAAACAATGGAGCAGTATTTAACCAAAATCTTAAAGGTTACTTCGTCTGATTTAAATAAATTGGCCAATGACCTTTTAAAGCCGAATAATCTAAATTTAGCCATTATTGGTCCATTTAAAGACAGGGCAAAATTTTTGCAAATCTTGAAAATTTGATATAATATAATAAAGAATTAGATTTTCGCTTTTATGTTTGAAGAAAAACCAAATAATTTAACTTTATCTTGGCAAAGCATTATTAGACTCTATTTACCCATTATTTTAATAATTGCCTTATGGTATTTTAGGAGCATTCTTTTAATTGTAGTCTTGTCTTTTATTATTGCTTCTATTTTCGAAAAGCCAATTGATTATTTGTCTTTAAAATGGAAAAATCGCTGGCTTGTAACTTTGGTTATTTACTTATTTTTTGTTGCTGTTTTTTCGGTTTTAATTTATTTTTCAGCGGTTATTTTAATTCAAAATTTTGACCAATTAACTAATATTTTGTCTACTTGGCTCCAAGAAAAAATAGCAGCCAATGAAGTTTTCAATTTTGGAAATCTACAGATTACTGGTTTGAATCTAAGTCAGGGATTAGAAGATTTAAAAACTTTATCAACTCAACTGTTTAGTTTTATCAAACAAAGCTTCAGTTTTTTCTCAAAAGTTGTTGGTGGCACTTTTACTGTTTTTTTGGTGATTCTTTTATCTTTTTTCATTAATACGGAAAAAAATGGCATTGAAAAGGGGATTAGATTTTTAGTTCCTTGGCAATACGAGGATTATACAGTTTATCTCTGGGACAAAGCCAGACAAAAAGTGGGGAATTGGTTTTTCTCGCAACTGCTTTTGAGCTTGGTTGTTGGTTTATTGGTTTTCGCTGTTTCAAGCATTTTAGGGATTAGCCGACCTGCCTTTTTAGGACTTTTAGCTGGTATTTTGGATTTTATTCCCTATTTAGGACCGTTTATCGCTGGAGCGATTGTAGTAATTTCTGCCTTAAGTCAAAATTTAGTAAGCGGCATAATTGCTTTAATTGCCTTTATTATTATTCAGCTAGGGGAAGGAATTATTTCTCCTTCTTTAAGAGCAAAGGCAATGAATTTGAATCCAATAATAATTATTATTTCTCTTTTGGTAGGAGCAAAAATGGCTGGAGCGATGGGCGTAATCATTATTTTGCCTTTAGCCGCCACTTTTGTTGAATTTTTGAAAGATTTACGTTCTGGCAAATTTCAAAGTTATCTGCCTCAGCGAAGATTATTATAGGAAAATATTTTGAAATGATTTTTGATTCTCACACCCATTTGAATTTAGCCGCCTTTGATTTGGACAGAGAAAATTTGATAAAAAAATACCAAAGAAATGGTATTTTTTTAATTAATGTTGGCACCTGTTATCAAACTTCTTGTCTAGCAGTAGAATTAGCCAAAAAGTATTCAAATTGTTGGGCAAGCGTTGGCCTTCACCCTTCCCATACTTTTCCCTTTAAAAAAGATGAGCAAGAAATTGATTATTCGTCAGATATTTTACAAGAAGAAGAGTTTGATGGGCGATTTTTAAAGTTGTTGAACAGAAAAAAAGTAGTAGCGATTGGAGAATGTGGTTTGGATAACTCTTATTTAAAAGATTTTTCCCATCAAAAACAAATTGAATATCAGGAAAAAGAAAAGAAAGTTTTTTTACAGCAAATTAGAATTGCCAAACTCAAAAAACTGCCGATGATTTTCCATCTTCGTAATCTTTATCTTGAAGCCCTCGAGATTTTATCTTTAGAAAAATTTGAAGAAGGCGGAGTTTTTCATTTTTTTAGCGGTACTTTAGAGGAAGCGAAAAAAATTTTAGAAGAAGGATATTATTTAGGTTTTTCCGGAATAATTACTTATTCTGATAAATATGATGAAGTAATAAAAAATATTCCCTTGGAAAGGATCTTAGTTGAAACCGATGCCCCTTATGTTGCTCCTTTTCCTTATAAAGGCAAAAGAAACGAACCTCTTTATGTAAAAGAAGTGATAAAAAAGATTGCCAATCTAAAAAACTTATCTTTGGAAGAAGTAGAGGGTCAAACTTTTAAAAATACCATCGAGTTATTTAGAATTAAATTAGACTCTAATGATAATTGGTAGAACCATTGGCCGGCGCTTTGTTCTTTTAAAAAGAAACATGCCGATTTCCTCTTTTAAGGTATTGCGCAGATAACTGTCGTTTACGATTTGTTCTTTTGCCAAATGGCTTACAATATTTTGAATTTGTTTTTTTGTTTCATTGATTAAATCTTTAGATTCTTTCATATAAACAAAACCACGGCTGACAACTTCTGCCTCTTTAATTAGAAGATTAGTTCTTTTATCAATTAGCGCAATAATTACAAAAATGCCGTCTTGGGCTAAAATTTGTCTGTCTCTTAAAACAATTTCCGAAATATCACCAACTCCTAACCCATCAACCATCACATAATTGGTCGGCACAAATTTTTCCGTTGCCACAATTTTGTTTTTATAAAGTTCTATTATTTGACCATTAGTGGCAGTGACAATATTTGAAGTGGGAATATTTAAAGATTCTGCCAATTGAGCATGGGTTTTTAATTTAGAATAATGACCGTGGATTGGCATAAAGAAATTTGGTTTTGTTAAACTAATCATCATTTTTAAATCTTCTTGGTATCCGTGTCCTGAAGCATGAATATCAAGCATTTTATAGTGATAAATAATCGCCCCTTGTTTTGCCAGACTGTCTTTTAGGGCCTGAACAGTGATTTCATTTCCCGGCACAATTGAAGAAGAAAAAATAACTGTATCGCCTTTCTGAATTTTAAGATTTTTATGTTCTTTACTGGCAATTTTCATCAGGGTTGCTTCACTTTCTCCCTGAGCGCCAGTGCAGAGAATTGTAATTTGGTCCGGATTTAGACGGTGCATTTCTTTTACACTTAACAAAGTATCCTTGGCAGATTGAATATAGTTTAATTTTTGAGCGATAAAAAGGTCGGTTTTCATCGTAAATCCTTCAACAATTACTTTTCTTTTATATTTTTCCGAAAGAGTGATTGCTTGCTGTAAGCGGCTGATAAGCGAAGCAAAGGTAGCAATAATAATTCTTCCTTTTGCTTTAGCAAAGATTGAATCAAGGTTTTCCATAATGACAGTTTCAGACAAAGAATGACCAGTCATTTCAACATTAGTTGAATCAGACAAAAGTAAAGTTGTGCCATCTGAAGAAATATCGGCAATCCGATTTAAATCAGCCGGAATATCAGCAATGGGTTGGAAATCAAATTTATAATCAGTAGCATAAATAATTTTTCCAACTGGTGTTTCAATGGCAAAACCAATTGTTTCCGGAATATTATGATTTAAATGGAAAGTTTTTATTTTAAAGGGGCCGAGAATCAAGGGCTTATCCTGATTAATATCTAAATTTTGGATGTCTAATTTCTTTAAATAAGGAAAATCTTCTTGTCTTTTTAAAATGATTGCTTTTGCTAAAGGAGTAGCATAAATAGTTGGATAGTTTAATTGGGGAGCAAGATAGGGAATAGCGCCAATATGGTCATAATGAGCATGAGTGATTAAAATTCCAAGGATTTTTTTCTCTGGATGAGTTTTTAAATACTCAATATTAGGAATAATAAAATCTATCCCTGGAGTATTTTCATCGGGAAATTGCAGTCCCATATCAATGATTAAAATTTGGTTCTGATATTCAATCAGAGTCATATTGCGACCGATTTCTTCCAATCCGCCCAAAGGGATAATTTGAACTACTTCCTGAGGTTTCATTTTTAAGGATGATTTTTTAGGATTTCTCATAGTAAGTTATAAGTTATTTGTTGTAAGTTATAAGTTGTTAGTTAACCAGTGGGCAGGGAGGGATTTGAACCCTCACAACCAAAACGGTTATAGGCTCCTGAAGCCTACGCGTCTGCCAATTCCGCCACCTGCCCTTCTTTATTAACGAAATTTCCTTTGAGTGTAAATATACCAATTTGAAATGTCGGTAAATCTTTCCGAAGGAAAGTTAGCCAAATTGATATTAGAACCTTTGATTTTTGCTGGCAGAAGATAAAGATAATAAGTATTGTAGAGAAAAATCGCGGGTTTGTCTTTTTCAAATATTTCTTTTATTTTGTTAAAGTTTTCCTGTTTTTTTTGGGCATCAACTATCAATCGATTTTCCTCTATTAATTGGTCCAAATTTTTATTTTCATAAAGAGATAAATTTAAGCCCGGAGAGTTTATTTGCGAAGAGTGCCAAAAAGAATAAATATCAGCCCCTTGACCAATGATTTCTCCAAAAAGCAAGGCTTCATAAGAACGAGTGTCAATTATTTCTTGGGCTAATTTTTCTGCTTCTACAATTACTGGTTCTATTTCAACTGATGCTTTTTTAAAAGAGTTAATCAAAAAATTTGAGACATTTATCATTTCCGGACTTTGAGGGATATAAAGTTTAAATTTCAAGGGATTTTCCTCGTTATAGTTTAATTTGTTTAAAATTTCTTTAGCTTTTTCCACAGAAAAAGATGATTGGTTTTCTTCTTTTGAGAGGTAAAAAGGAGGAAGAAAGATATTATTTAGGGGGAAAGTTTGATTTTTTAAAACTTCTGCTGTTAATTCATTTCTGTCAACTAGCAAATCTAAGGCCTGGCGCACTTCTAACGTAAAAAGAGGGTTTTTCAAATTATAAAAAACTGCATAGTAGCCAGGAATAATCATTTTTTTTAGATTAACTCCCTTTTTATTTTTGAAAAAATCAAAATCCTCTAAGGCGACTGGAGAAAATCCTTCAATTTCTTGTTTAAGAAAAGATTCTTTTGCCTTTTCATATGAATCGTAAAAGTTAAAAATCAGATTATTAATCATCGCTGGTTTTAAATAATAATCTTTATTAACTACTAACCAGTAACTTAAAATCTTTCCACTTTTATCTTTTTCCAGTGATTCAAATAAATAAGGTCCGCTGCCAATGGGTTTAAGATTATATTCTGCTAAGGCAAAGTTTTCCGGTTCAATATTTTTAAAAATATGTTCAGGAAGAATTTTTAAGGTTAGATTGTTCAAAAAAGGGCCATAAGGATTTTTAAGATTGAAACGAATGACAGAATTTGAAATTGGTTCGGCTACCACTCCTTCCCAATTAAGCCTTAATGGGCTTTTAACTTTTGGATTTTGGATTGCTTCAATGGTAAAAATCACATCCTCGCTTGTTAAAGGCACCCCATCATGCCAAAAGAGATTGTTTTTTAAAAAAACTGTATAAGTTTTGAGGTCGTCAGAGATTTCTACTTTGTCTGCTAGGCGGGGAACTAAACCTCCGTTGCCATCAACAGCAAAAAGGCCATCAAAAATTAACTCCACTAAATCTCTGTCACATTCATTTGTTGAAACATAAATCGGATTTACCAGTGATGGCCGGCAGATTAATCCCAATTTTAAAGTGCCGCCGCTTTTTGGAATTTCTTCTGTATATTTTAAAACAAGGGTATTTAAAAGAAAAACCAAACCAATAATTATTCCGGCAATAAAGAAAATGCAAAGAATTTTCTCGAAAAGAGAAAAACGAAGCCAGGCTTTTTTAAAAAAAGAAGGCAATCTAATCATCAACTAAATAATAAAAGAGAGAACTGAGAGAAAAATAAAAAAACTTATTAAAACAATAGTTAAAATAAAAATAGTTTTTTCTAACCCCCGGCGACTACCATAAAAAAAAGTATTAAGACCGCCGATTGTTCCTAATCCTACTCCCCGTTGTTGTAAAATAACTAAAATAATGATTATAATTCCAGTAATAATCTGGAGAATACCTATTAAGTCAGTTGTCATTTTAAAAACAAGATTAATTTATTTTATCGAACCAAGCCAGGAATTAAAAAAACTAATTACAATTGAAGCCCCAAGCCAGGTAAGCGGTGAATTAATTACAAGTTGGGGAACAAAGTAAGTAGCGACTTTTAGAATAATTAAGTTAATGATTAAAGAAAAAATGCCTAAAGTCAAAAAGATCAAAGGAGCGAAAAAGAATTTTAGGATTGGTTTTAGTAAAAGATTTAAAAGAGTTAAAGATAAAGTTAGAATTAAAAATTGCTTTATAGTGCCAGTAAAATAAAAATCGTCTAGAAGATATTGAAAAAGTTTTTGGCAGAGATAAAGAGCCAAAGCATTAGCGCAAAAACTCCAAAAGAATCTCTTAATCATTATAGCCTTTTAACAGTATAAATCAAAGACTAAAAAAAGTCAAATGAGAAGTGCGGGGTTGACAAATCAAATGCATTTTTGCTAAAATGACAAGGTGCCCGAAAGGGCATTTTAAAACAGAAATAATATGTTTAATAAGATAAAGCAATATTTTAAAAGTTCTTACAAAGAATTAAAGCAAGTAAATTGGCCCACCAAAAAAGAAGTGTCTAAATATACTTTGGAAGTTTTGGGCTTGGCTTTTTTAGTGGCTTTAATTTTAGGTTTTTTTGATTATGGTTTGATGCAAGTAATGAGAATAATTATAAGATAAAAAGTTTAGCCGCTGAAATTTTACAAAGCAAAATTTTGGCGAGTGAATTTAAATTACTATGCCAAAACAGCAAATAAATTTAGGAAGAAATTGGTATGTAATTCATACTTATTCAGGTTATGAAGATGCGGTTTTAAGAAGTCTAAAGCAACGGATTGAAAGTTTGGGAATGCAAGATAAAATTTTTAATGTTTTAGTGCCGAAAAGAAAAGAAATAAAAATTAAACATGGAAAAAGAACTGTCACCGAAGAAAAAATTTATCCTGGTTATGTTTTTGTTGATATGATTGTTACTGACGATTCTTGGTATGTAGTCAGGAACACGCCGATGGTAACTGGTTTTGTTGGTGCTGGTACGACTCCTCGGCCAGTTCAAGACGAAGAAATGAGAGAAATTTTAAATAAATTAGGAGAGAGCGAACCTCGCTATAAAATAGAATTTCAAGAAGGAGATTTGGTAAAAATTACTGATGGTCCTTTTAAAGACAGTGAAGGAAAAGTAAAAGAAATAAATTATGAAAAAGGTAGAGTAATTGTAATGGTGCCTTTATTTGGTCGAGATACTCCAGTTGATTTGGATTTTTTACAAGTTAAAAAAATATAGACAATATTTAAAAAATATAACCAATATTAAAAAATAAAAAAATATAAAAATAATGGCAAAAATAGTTAAAGCAAAAATTAGTTTGCAAATAAAGGCTGGCGAGGCTAATCCAGCACCGCCTGTTGGTCCTGCTTTGGGTCAGCATGGAGTTAATATCTCTGAATTTTGCACTCGTTTTAACGAACAGACTAAAGATCAAGCTGGCGATGTAATTCCAGTTGAAATTACTATTTATCAGGATCGTTCTTTTGATTTAACCTTTAAACAGCCGCCAATATCTTCTTTATTAAAAAAAGCCGCCGGTGTAGAAAAAGGTTCGGGTAATCCTTTAAAAGATAAAGTGGGGAAAGTCAGCAAATCTCAAATTGAGGAAATTGCTAAAAGAAAAATGCCAGATTTAAATACCACTGATATGGATAAAGCAATAAAAATGGTTGAGGGAACAGCGAGAAGTATGGGAATAGAAATTGAAAAATAACCACTAAACAATACGACAATACCTAAGTCTAGCTAAAAATCTTTTTTCTGTGACGATCGTCAACAAAAAAAGAAAATACCGCTTTTGCGGTATTTTCTTTTTCTTAATTATTTTTTTGGTTATTGAACTTGCTTTTTTACTGCGTAATAAGGATAAGAAAGAGTTTTGTCTTCAATAATTTGGAAATCGTCAAAAAGAATAGGAATTTTCTTTTGGAATTCTTTTAAAAGAGGAATCATAATTTCGCGCATTTGAGGATGGCTAGCTTTTTGGCAGCGCATTTCAAAAACATGTCGCCATTCTCTCAAATTATAAGTGACGATAATCTCAGTTTTTAGCGAGTTCGGCAAAATACTTCGCGCTGCTTCCGGTGTCACGCCCATTTGAATTAATTCGGTGTAGTTTTTAGCCGCTGTTTTACAAGTTTCTAGCCAGATTTTGTATTCTTTTGAATTTGGTTTGAAAAAGAGCGGTTTTATAAATTGAATTTCTCCTGAATAATTACAATATCTTGTTGATTCTTGAGTATAAGCAGCAATTCGGTGTCTGACTAATTCATGAGTTACTCCCCGGTCGCAAACTATTCTCACTGTTACTTTTTCATGCTCTAACACGCTTTCATGTCCCCAGCCTAAAAGTCTTTTTATAAATATTTTATAAGAATCTTTTCCTATATTTTTTTCACTTTTATGAGAAACGCGACCATATTTTTCTATATTTTTTAATAACTTTATTCCTTCGATTTTATCTTCAAAAAGATAATAAGGTTTTATAACTTTAATTTTGGTTTTAATTTTCGCCATATTAATTTTTGTTAATTTTTTCTAAGATTAAATCTAAAACTCTTTGTTTTACTTCTTCTAAAGGTTTACTCGCATCAACCATTTTTATTAAAGAAGGATTTTCTTTGGCAAATTTTAGATAAGCGTTTCTTACTTTATTATAGAAATCAATTGTTTCTCGGTCCATTCTGTCCAAATCTTGGCGAGCCTTAAATTTTCTTTCTAATCCTATTTTTGGGTCAAGGTCTAAATAAATGACCAAATCTGGGATGATGTTATCAATCGCGAGAGTGTTTAATTTCTTAATATTTTCTATTCCTAATCCTCTTCCTTCGCCCTGATAAGCATAAGAAGCATAAACATATCGCTCAGAAATTACAATTTCCCCCTTATTAAGGTGGGGAATAATTATTTCTCTTAAATGTTGAGCCCGGGAAGCGGCAAAAAGATAGGCCTCTGTTAAAGGCAAAACATTACTGTTTTTATCGAGAATAATTTCTCTTATTTTCTCTGCGACTACGCAATTTTTACCTCCCGGCTCTCTGGTAGCAAAAACTTTAAAATTTCTCGCCTCTAATTCTTGCTGAAGATATAAAGAAAGAGTTCCTTTGCCAGTTCCTTCCACCCCTTCAAGCACAATAAAACATCCTTTCTGCATATTTTTTGATTAGTTGTCTTCAATTTTATCACAATTTCGAGTATAATAAAATGTGGAGATCCTATCTAAATTTTAATATGTCATACGAAGCAACAATTGGTTTAGAAATTCACGCTGAACTTTTGACCAGAACTAAAATGTTTTGTTCTTGTTTGAATGAACCAGATGAGAAACAACCAAATAAAAATATCTGTCCAATTTGTTTAGGTCATCCCGGCACTCTGCCGGTAATCAATGTTGAAGCCGTAAAAAAGGTGTTAAAAGTAGGTTTAGCTTTAAATTCTGAAATTCTGTCTTACTCTAAATTTGATAGAAAAAATTATTTTTATCCTGATTTGCCAAAAGGGTATCAAATTTCTCAATACGACAATCCACTTTGTTTGGGTGGAAAATTAAAATTGTTTTTAAGCGATGAGGAAAACGAGAGTCAGAAAGAAATAGAAATTACCAGAGTCCATTTAGAAGAAGATACCGCAAGATTAGTTCATCCTCCGGATGGCAAATCAACACTTATAGATTTTAATCGAGGGGGCGTGCCTTTGATGGAATTAGTGACTGAACCAGTTATTCACAATGGAGTTGAAGCCAGATTATTTTGCCAGGGGCTACAGATTTTACTAAAAGATTTAAATATTTCTGAGGCGGAAATGGAAAAAGGCCAAATGAGATGCGAAGTTAATATTAGTTTAAAACCAGTTGGCCAGAAAGAGTTGGGGACGAAAGTGGAGATCAAAAATTTGAATTCATTTAAAGCAGTGGAAAAAGCAATTGATTACGAAATTAAAAGGCAAACCGAATTACTGGGCAAAGGAGAAAAAGTTATTCAAGAAACTCGCGGCTGGGATCCAATAAAAGAAATCACTTATTCTCAAAGAATAAAAGAAGAGGCTCAGGATTATCGTTATTTTCCCGAGCCAGATTTACCGCCTTTAAAAGTTTACGAACTTTTTGATTTTGAGGAACTAAAAAAAGAATTTAAAGAACTTCCCTGGCTTAAAAAAGAAAGAATTATGAAAGAATATGATTTAAATTCAAAAGAGGCCAATATTCTCTTAAAAGATTTACAAGCTTTAGAAATTTTAGAAGAAACAATCAAAATTTTAAAGGATGAGAATTTAGATATTAAAAAAGCCGCAAATTTGGCGAAAAATTATCTTTTGACTGATATTTTGGGAATAAAAGAAAAAGAAAAATTAACTTACGAGGAAATTAAAATCACGCCTTTAAATTTTTCAAAAATTATTACAAATATAGTTCAGGGCAAGATTTCTTCGCGGGTAGCGAAAGATATTCTTTTAGAGATAATTAAAACCGGTCAAGACCCGGAAAAAATAATTAAAGAGCGAAATTTAGAAACAATCTCTGATGCAAACTTAATAAATTCAATTATAGAAGAAATTATTAAAAATAATTCTAAAGCAGTTGAGGACTACAAAAATGGGAAAGAAACAGCAATTCAATTTTTAGTTGGTCAGGCAATGGCAAAATTAAAAGGAGCCGCTGACCCAAAAATTTTAGAAAAGTTATTTAGAGA
>DAOSBJ010000005.1:0-33221 GCA_035360795.1 Minisyncoccota bacterium | reverse complement strand
AAAATTGGCGGAAAGGGTGGGATTCGAACCCACGGTCCCGTTACCAGGACACGCGCTCTCCAAGCGCGCGCTTTAGACCGCTCAGCCACCTTTCCGCTATAGGCGGGATTGCGTTTATTACTAAAATTTAAATAAATTTTAGATAAATCGAGAACAATCAACCGCCTAGTCCCCTGTCCGCCTGCCGGTAGGCAGGCGGAACTATGCGACTCCTCCTTTTATTCCCTCTTTATGTTTATGAAAGAGAGAGCTATTTTTAAATCTTTATCTTTTCACTAAATTTTCCAATCAAGGGCAATTCTTTCTTCTTATCCTGAACAACATTAATAATTCCCAAAATTGCTAAAATCACCAAGCCAAGATTAACTAAAGTAGCAATTACACCCCAAATAGAAAGAGCCACAATATTTTTCAAAAACAGAGCACTCACAATACTGGTTATGACATACCAAATAATTTCTGCAATAAACAGTACTAAACCCTGTTTTGCGTGAAAGTAAACGAAATCATTATCTTTCTTAGTAAACAAGGGAATTAAACAAAGGATAGAGATATAACTCAAAATTCCCCAAAGTTTATTTTCGTTCATTTTAGGACTCTCTTTTTTCTCTTCCTGTTTTATTTCTTCTGCCATAAATTTATTTTAATTTTTTTAAATTTTTTTCGCCTTTTTAATTTGAATCAAGGCGAATCGACCTTTTTAATTATAACATCTATTTTAAAACTTTGAAAATTTTATTTTCTTAAACGCTCATCCCTCTTAAAATTTTAATCCTTTCTTCAACCGGCGGATGAGTCATTAGAATTTTCGCGAACCAACTGACTTTCTTTTTTTTGAAAGGGTCAGCAATAAACAAATGGGCAGTTGATTGATCAGTATTTTTTAATGGTTGGGGGTCGCTACTGATTTTTTCTAATGCTCGAGCCAATCCTTCTGGATAACGAGTTAAAAGAGCAGCATTAGCATCAGCCAAAAATTCTCTTTTTCTGGAAATTGCTAATCTTAAAAGAGTGGTAAAAATTGGGGCTAAAATCGCAAAAATTAAACCTAATAAAAGAATAACTATCCTTACATTGCCATTATCTTCACTCTCGCTTTTGCGAGGAAGAGAACCATTTAAAAACCATCTTGCCAAAAGAGAAACTACTCCTGCTAAAATAACAATCACTGAAGCAAGTAAAATATCATAATTGCCGATATGAGACAATTCGTGAGCAATTACTCCTTCTAATTCTGACTTTTCCAATTTTTCAAGGAGGCCAGTGGTAACGCAAACCACACTGTGACTAGGATTTCTACCAGTAGCAAAAGCATTAGGCGAAGGGTCATTAATTAGATATATTTTTGGCATTGGTAAACCAGCGGCAATAGAAAGATTTTCCACAATCCGATAAAGTTCTGGATTATCTTCTTTTTTAACTTCTTTTGCTTTATATAAACCCAAAATTATTTTATCTGAATACCAATAACTCAAAAAACTCTGAACAAAGGCAATGGCAATAGCAATAATTAAAATTATTGAATTATCGTAGATTTCAGCAAAAAGCCAGCCTAAAAAAATGATAAAAACCAAAAAAAGACTGATAAAAAACCACGTCTTAGTTATATTTTTAGAACGAAAAGTATAAAGAGTCATATTAACAACTCACCCTGAAAATTAATTTCTTAAAAACTCACTTTCGGGGCTTCTTTTTCTTTTTCTTCTTTCAATTCAAAAAGTTCTTCTTTTTTAAAACCAAAAATAGCGGCAATAATATTAGAAGGGAAAACTTCAGTTTTAATGTTATAGTCTCTCACCAAACCATTATAAAATCTTCTGGCGGCTTGAATTTTATCTTCGGTGTCAACTAATTCTTGCTGTAATTGCAAAAAATTTTGATTTGCTTTTAATTCAGGATAATTTTCCGCCACCGCAAAAAGAGACTTTAAAGTTTCTCCTAACTGGTTCTCCGCTTCAATTTTTTCTTTACCCTTGGAAGCCATTGCCCTTGTCCGCGCTTCGGTCACTTTTTCCAAAACCTCTTTTTCGTGAGTTGCATAACCTTTGATTGTTTCTATTATGTTGGGAATTAAATCATATCGACGTTTTAACTGAACATCAATATCTGCCCAGGCCTCCCTCACTCTAATTCTGCCTTTAATTAAAGAATTATAAGTGCCTATCACCCAAATAAGCAAAACAACTAAAATTAACCAAAAAATAGTCATATTTAAATTTTTTAATTTAAAATTTAGAATTTAGTTTTCGACCTTGCTCCATTATATCACAAAACCTCTGGTAAAAGCCAGAGGTTTTATAATTCTCTAGTACTCTTCAGCCAATGGTTCAGGGTGAGGCTGTTCTTTTTTCTCAGGAATTTCATAAACTACGGCTCTGGTTGTCAAAAACATTCCTGCTACTGAAACTGCGTTTTCTAAAGCCGAACGAGTGACTTTTGTCGGGTCA
Organism: Minisyncoccota bacterium; assembly: GCA_035360795.1. Classification (GTDB taxonomy): domain Bacteria; phylum Patescibacteriota; class Minisyncoccia; order UBA6257; family UBA6257; genus DAOOKJ01. Next base: position 30,774 of record DAOSBJ010000005.1, on the reverse strand, counting down.
ACAATTCCAGCCTTAAACATATCAGTGTATTCTAAAGTTTGGGCATTAAACCCTTCATTTCCATTTCTTTTTTTCACTTCTTCTAAAACTACATCGCCATTTACGCCGGCATTAGTTGCTATTTGCCTTAAGGGTTCTTCTAATGCTTTTCTCACAATCTCTGCTCCAATTTTTTCATCTTCATCATTAAATTCAACTTTTGATAAATTATCCAAAGTTCTTAACAAGGCAACCCCGCCACCAGGAACGATTCCTTCTTCTAAAGCCGCTTTCGTTGCTCTGACCGCATCGTCAACTCGATTTTGTTTTTCTTTTTGTTCCACTTCAGTTGGCGCTCCAACTTTTATTACTGCCACACCGCCGGCTAATTTCGCTAATCTTTCTTGTAATTTTTCTTTGTCAAATTCCGACTCGGTAATTTCTAATTCTTTTTTAATTTGTTTGACCCGCTTGTCAATTTCTTCTTTATCGCCTTTTCCTTCAACAATCGTGGTTTTATCTTTATCAATTACCACTCTCCTTGCTTGGCCCAAATCTTCCATATTTGCCTTGTCTAACTTTAGACCCAATTCTTCGGAGATTACTTTTCCGCCGGTGACAATCGCAATATCGGTTAATTGTTCTTTTCTGGTGTCGCCAAAGCCAGGTGCTTTTACTGCCACGACATTCAAAATCCCGCGCAATTTATTAACAATTAAAGTTGCCAAAGCCTCGCCAGTAATATCATCGGCAATGATTAAAATATCTTTTTTCCCGGTCTGAAGAATTTTATCCAAGAGAGGTAAAATTTCTCCAATAGCCGAAATTTTTAAATCAGTAATTACAATATAAGGGTCTTCCAAGACTGCTTCCATTTTTTCTGGATTGGTAATCATATAAGGAGAAACATAACCCCGATCAAACTGTAATCCTTTAACGATTTCTTTGCTCAAACCAAAAGTTTTTGATTCCTCAACTGTCACCACGCCGTCTTTCCCCACTTCTTTTATTACTTCGGCAATCAAATTGCCAATTTCTACATCGCGGGAAGAAATTGTCGCCACGTTGACAATATCAGAATGAGTTTCTACTTTATGAGAAATATTTTTTAATCCTTCGATAATTGCTTTCGCCGCCTTATTTACTCCTCTTTGAATGCTTAAAGGATTGGCACCGGCAGTTAAGTATTTTAAACCATTGTTAATAATAGAAGTTGCTAAAATAATAGCCGTGGTAGTGCCATCGCCAGCCACATCATTGGTTTTATCTGCTGCTTCTTTCACTAATTCTGCTCCTAAATTTTCCAATTTTTCCTCCAATTCAACTTCTTTGGCAATACTCACGCCATCATTGGTAATTGTCGGCGCTCCAAAACCTTTGTCCAATACTACATTAGACCCTTTTGGACCAAGGGTAATTCGCACCGCATTTGCCACTTTTTCAATTCCTTTTTTAAGCGATTGACGAGCCGCTTCGTCAAAAACAATATTTTTAGCCATAGTATTTTTAAATTTTTAATTTTCAATTTACAATTTTCATTGAATTTACATTGAATCATTTAATCATTGAAAATTTATTGTAAATTGTGAATTGTAAATTGTTAAATTGATTATTTATTATTTATTATTTTTTATTTTTTATCTATTCAATGATTGCCATAACATCATCTTCTCTTATCACATAATATTCTTTATCATCAATTTTAATTTCAGTTGGCGCGTATTTAGTAAACAAAACTTTATCACCCACTTTCACTGAAAGCGGTAAAATTTTCCCTTCTTCATTCATTTTTCCTGGACCAACTGCCAAAACTTTTCCCATCATCGGTTTTTCTTCGGCTGTATCAGGAATAACTATCCCTGATTTGGAAGTTTTTTCTTCTTTAATTGGCTCAACAAAAATATGATTAGATAATGGTTTAATGTTCATAGTTTTTATTGTGGAGAAATTTATTATTTTTAGCACTCCTCGACCTTAATTGCTAATACAATATTTTACTCGCAAGAAAAATTTTGTCAAGCCTCTCAAAAAAGATAAAACGAATTTTATTATTTAAGAAATAAAAAAGTCTCGTCAAATTTACCATTAACTTCTATCTATTTCTATGTATTCCTATGTATTTCTTAATTTATAACTCTTGAGTCTTGGGTTATATGTTATGCGTTACAAGCTATACGGTTCTATTCCTCTTCTACTTCTTCTTCCGGTTTTTGAAGTTCTATTGGTTCAACTTCTATTTTTTTGCCGGAAATGCGATAAACATCTTTATCAATCTTGCTTAATTCTTTATAAGCTGAATTGTACATTGAAACGGTGGTGCCTAAATGATTACCTAATTTCTGCATATAACTCTCATAACTAGTCAGATGTCTTGCTAATTCTTCTACTCTTTTTTTGATTTCTTTGGCAGATTCTTCGATTTCTAACGCTTTTAATCCTTGAAGCACAGTCTGAAGATAAGCCAAAAAAGAAGTCGGAGAAACAATAATCACTTTTTTCTCGCCTGCCGCGTATTGAATCAAATCCCGAGTATTAGATTTAACAGCGCCGATTTTATTAACCAGTAAATCATAATAAATTGCCTCAGAGGGAATAAACATAAAAGCAAACTCCATCGTTCCCTCTTCTGGTCTAATATATTTAGCGGTTTCTTCAATTCTTAATTTCAAATCGTTTTTAAAAGTTTCTTCTAATCTTCTTTTCTCTTCCTCAGAAGTTGCTTCTAAAATCCGATTATAATTTTCCAACGAAAACTTAGAATCAATCGGAATGACTTTATTTCTTATAAAAATTACCGCATCAACTTTTGTTCCGTCTTTAAATTCATATTGCATTTGGTAAGTGGAAGGCGGCAAAACATTTTTTAAAACTGTCTCTAAATAATATTCACCTAAAACTCCTCGCTGTTTTGGATTAGTCAGAACATCTTCCAGTTTTTTCAGTTGGTCAGCAAAATTTACTACTTGTTTATTAGTTTCATCTAATCTAGTTAATTTTTCTGTTATGTCTTTTATAATTTCAATGTTTTTTGAAAACTGCTCTTCGATACTTTTATTTGTTTCGCTCATTTTATTGTCTAAAGTTCTGATAATTTCTTGAATTTGATTTTGAATTAAAAGCAAAGCCGCATCGGCTGGTTGTTGTTTTTTTCGACTTTTGTTAATTAAAAAAACTGCTCCTGCTATTGCAGCGACAATTAGAATTCCGATAGTGAGAATTAAATTAGACATAGTATTGTTTACGGTTAAACATTAATAAAAAACAAATTTATGAGTTACAAATTACGCACTTTTTAAAAATAAGAAGCAAATAGCAAATGTAAATACATCATCGTTTTATTCTTTTTAGTTTTATTCTTTTTATTTTACCAGATTTAGGAGAGATTTTGAAGACTGCTCTGGATTTCCCAGAACTGACGATAAACACCATCTAACTTTTGAACTAAATCTTCGTGCTTTCCCATTTCCACAATTTCTCCTTCTTTAAGCACAATAATTTTATCAGCGCTTTTAATTGTTGATAAACGGTGAGCGATAATAAAAGAGGTCCGCCCTTTCATTAATCTTTCCAACCCTTCTTGAACTAATCTTTCTGAAACAGAATCTAAGGCAGAAGTGGCTTCATCTAAAATTAAAATCTTTGGATTTCTTAAAATTGCTCTTGCGATGGCAATCCTTTGTTTTTGACCAGTTGAGAGTTTAATTCCTCTCTCGCCGACGACTTGGTTGTATTTTTGTGGAAATTTTTCAATAAATTCGGAAGCATTAGCAAGTTGAGCAGCCTCAATAATTTCTTTCTCAGTAGCATTTAAACGGCCGTATCTAATATTTTGTTTAATGGTATCATTAAACAACGCCACTTCTTGAGGCACAACTGCCATCTGTTTTCTTAAACTTTTTAAATTAATTTTTTTAATATCTATATCATCAATAAGTATTTTTCCTTTTTGGGGGTGATAATAGCGACCAATCAAATCTACAAGAGTTGTCTTTCCTACTCCACTTTCTCCAACAATTGCTACTTTTTCTCCTGGTTCTGCGACAAAAGAAATATTGTTTAAAATAGGAACTGTTTTTTTATAATAAAAATACACATTTTTAAACTCCACCTTACCTTTAATTTCTATCTTTATACTTTGCGGCATATCCTTTTCAGGATGATAATCATATAATTTCAGTGCTCGGCCAAGAGCCATAAGCGAAGAATTCAATTGACGATATTGGCTAGCCAAATTGTTCAAAGGTCGAGTAAGCATTGGAATATAGGCAATAAACATTACCAAAGAACCGGCAGTAAGAGTGCCCTGCTTTAGCATTAGAATACCAAAACCAAAAACGCTACTAAAACCTAAAACATCTACAATCCCTTGCCATAAACCCATTTTAAGCCAAATAAAACGCCAATTTTTTTCTACTCTCCCAGCCTCGTTTAATTCTTTGGTAATAGTTTTTTTCGCTAAATTTTCAGCGGTATTGTATTTTACGATTGGAATATTTCTGACAATGTCAAAAATGCTGCCAAAAGATTTTTCATATTTCCGGTGCAAAATAATTTGGGTTTTTAATATTTGCTTTGTGTAATACAAAGTAATTAAAACAAAAACACCTGACATTATTAGTAAGGTAGTAGCTAATCGCCATTCAACAGAAAAAAGAATTATTAAAGCGATAACAAAAGACAAAACAGCGGGAAGAAAAGAAAAAAGCACCTCTTCAATAATCGTGTACATGCTTTGGGCCCCGCGGTCTATTTTTCTGTTCACTTCGCCAATTTTCTTTTCTTTGTAAAAAGAAATTGGTAAATTAATAATATGACTGTATAGGTCGCTTGTCAGATTGTTGCTTAAATCAATCGATAATTCATAACTTTTTTTATCGCCATATTTTCCAAACAAATTGGCTAAAATAGAAAGACTCACCCAAAAGACAATCAGTCTTATAATAGAATAAAAAGAAGAATTAGCATTAAGGGCTAAATCAATAAGCCGGCCGTAAATAAACGGTACCACTGCGCTTAAAGCGCTTGAAATTAAAATTGCAGAAACTCCTAAATAAAATTTAGAACGAGAGGGTAAATGCCCAAAAACAAACTTTAAGCCTTCCTTTAAACTTAACTTTTCTTTAGTCATTATTAAGTTCTTTTTTGAGTTCCTCTAACAATTCTTTTACTTTTTTAGAGAGATTTTTTGGAGTGGAAACTTTAATCTTAATAAACAAATCTCCAGCGCCTAGCCGATTAAAATGTTTAATTCCCTTTCCTTTAATTCTAAATATTTCTCCAGAATCTGTACCAGGAGGAATTTTAAAAATAATTTTTTTCTTATCAAGGGTTTCGATTTCTTTTTCTGCTCCTAAAGCAGCCTCTGGAAAAGAAATATTTAGAACCATAAACAAATCATCTTCTTTTCTTTCAAAGATTTTATGAGGAAGAATTTTAATTTTCAAATAAAGGTCGCCACTTTTACTGCCAAAAATTCCTGCCTCGCCTTCGCTTTTGATTTTAATTGTTTCATTATTTCTCACCCCCGGAGGAATTTCCACCAAAACTGTCTTTTTATCATAAAGTCTTCCGTCTCCTCCGCAAATATGGCAGGGTCTTTCTGGTACTCTTCCACGACCTTTGCATTTTGGACAGTCAGTAATCTGAGTAAAGGCTCCCAAAATAGTGCGTCTTGATTCTCTCACCACTCCCTCGCCTTTGCAGACCGGACAGGTTTTCAATTTTGAATCAGGCTCATAACCTTTGCCTTTGCAATGGTCGCAAACCACATAAGTTTTAAAAGAAACCTCCTTTTTTGCCCCAAAAGCCGCTTCTTCTAAGGTTATTTCTTGGGTGACTTCTAAATCTTTCCCTTCCATTGACGCTTCGCGAGTGTTAGTTTGCCTGCTACCAAAAAAATCGCCAAAAATATCTGAGAAATCAAAATCTTTGCTAAAGTTAAAAAAATCAGATTCGAATGGCGTTCCGAAATCAAAAGAAGACCAATCAAAGCCCCCAAATCCCTGAGAAGCGCCAGCACTTGCTCCTTCAAAGGTTCTGCCAAATTTATCATACTGGGCTCTTCTTTCCGGATTGGATAGAACTTGATAAGCCTCGTTTATCTCTTTAAATTTTTCCGGGTTTCCCCCTTTATCTGGATGATATTGATGAGCCAATTTATAAAACGCCTTTTTAATTTCATCTTGAGAGGCGTTTTTTGGCACTCCTAAAATTTCATAATAATCTTTCATAAAATTTTATTTGTAAGAACTTCAACTGCAATTTATATTAAACTATTTCCAGTCCAAGTGAATAAGTTCGTAGCGCGGCTCTGCGAGCGAGCGGGCATGGTCCGAGCACTCAACGCAGTTGAGTGCTCGGGAGCGAGCGAGCAGCGCCAGAGAGCGAGCACGCTGGGCGAGCGAACGGTAGCGAGAGCTTATTCACTTGGACTGGTAAAAAATGAATAATGATATTGTCTTTCCACTTCTTACTCTAAAGTTAAAAATTCTTTTTCTATTCCCTTGCTTTCTGTTCTGACAATTTTCAAACTTACCAGTATTTCTTTCATCATCCAACTAAAAATAATCACTATATAAGAAAAAACAAAATTAAACAAACTTACTAGCGAATAAAGTATCAAGAAAATAATAAAATAAAAAACCCACTTTAAAACAGGAGAAAGAGTTTGCCATTTGTTAAATACAGAATCTATTAAAACCAAACTAATCTTTTCATCTCCTTTTAAAGGCACTGATAAAAAATCGCTTAACTTTGCCTTTGTTTCTTTCAATAAAGACTCCTCAAGAGTTTTTTTTGTTTTTTCCGGCGCCTCTACTTTTTGTTTTGCAATAAATCCTTTAAGCAAATCGTCAACAGTGCCGGAAAAAGTTATTCCTTCTGGGGTTTTTATAAATCGGCTTAAAACAAAATCTAAACCCCCGCTAAGTTTGTTTTTTATTTCTTCACCTTGGCTAGTAAATACAAAGAAAAAGAAAAAGATTAACAGAATTACCACTGCCCAACTTAAAAAAATTGAACCTTTTTTTACTATTCGCGGCCAATTCAAATTAATTAAAACATTTGATTCTCCTTTAATGCTTAAACAATACAATCCTAAAAGAATAAAAACACTAAGAATTACATACCAAAGATAAACTTCAAAAAACTTAAATAAAAAAATAGGCAAAAAGAAAGAAAAAGAAAAAATAATTAATCCAAAAAAAATATATTTAGATTCGGCAGATAAAGCGAAGATAGTTAAAAGAGCAAAACCCAAAAGTCCCAATATTACACTGCTTATTAAAGAAAAAAGAGTAAAATTTTTAATTGTATTTATAGCCAAAAGCGAAAAAAAAGCGAAAATCGCCGCCAGAATTACGATTAAAAGAATTGATTTATAAAAGCCTTTGATATCTTTTTGGGCTAATCTATAAATCCGATAAATATCACTTCCCTTCGAAGTGTTTTGTTCTAACATACTAGTTCAATTATACCACCTTTTTATTCTTCTTTAAAGTCTGCGTCTTTTGGTTTTTCTTTATCTTCTTCAGTTTTTTCTTCCGGCGCTGATTGAGATTGAGAAGGGCCAGTCTGTTGATTTTTATAAAGTTCTTGGCCGATCTCAGAAAGAATTTGAGAAAATTCTTTAATTTTTGTCTCTATCGCCTCTTTATCATCTTTATCCTTTATTTCTTTCAACTCTTTTATCTTTTCTTCAACCCTTTTTACCAAATCATCGGAAATTTTGCCTTTGGCGTCATTTAAAGTTTTTTCCGCTGTATAGATTAAGTTTTCGGCATTATTCCGCACTTCAACTAATTCCTTTTTCTTTTTATCTTCTTCGGCATACATTTCTGCTTCTCTCTTTAATCTCTCTACTTCTTCTTTTGACAAACCGCTTGAACCTTCAATTTTTACTGATTGTGATTTTGAAGTCGCTTTATCTTTTGCAGTTACTGATAAAATTCCATTGGCATCAATGTCAAAAGTCACCTCAATTTGAGGAAGACCTCGAGGGGCTGGCGGAATACCATCTAAGATAAATTTACCCAAACTTCGACAATCATTAGCCATTGGTCTTTCACCTTGTAAAACATTTATTTCGACTGAGGTTTGATTATCGCTGGCAGTGGAAAAAATTTGGGTTTTTGAAACTGGAATAGTAGTATTTTTTGGAATCATAATTGTATTAATTCCACCTAAAGTTTCAATTCCCAATGACAGTGGCAAAACATCCAAAAGAAGAACATTTTTGATTTCTCCTTCTGGCACTCTCTTTTCCTGGGAAGCGGTGATAATCTCTGCCTCAATTGCGGCGCCGATTGCTACAATTTCTTCCGGATTAATTGATTTGTTTGGCTCTTTGCCAAAAAAGTTTTTTACTGTTTCCCTGACTTTTGGGATTAAAGTCGTTCCCCCTACTAATACTATTTCATCTATCTGGCTTTTATCTAGCTTTACTTCTTCTAAAGTCTTTTTTACCCTTTCAATTGATTTCTCAATTAAATCATTTACCAAATTCTCAAATTGAGCGCGCTTTAATTTGTAATACAAATGTTTCGGCCCGTTTTCATCAGCCGTAATATAGGGAAGATTTATCTCTGTTTCCAAAACTGAAGAAAGTTCAATTTTTGCTTTTTCTGCTGCTTCTTTTACTCTTTGCAAAGCCAAAGGGTCTTTTGACAAATCAAATCCCTGTTCTTTTTTGAATTCTTCTATTAACCAATTAATTATCCGCTGGTCAAAATCTTTTCCGCCTAAATGCGGTTCACCCCCAGTAGCAAGTACTTCAACAGTTTCTGGTGCTACCTCTAAGATTGTTACATCAAAAGTTCCGCCTCCAAAGTCATAAACTAAAACTTTTTGTGATTGTTTTTTTCCTAAACCATAAGACAGAGCCGCGGCTGTTGGTTCATTAATTACCCTTAAAACTTCAAAACCGGCAATCTCCGCTGCTGTTTTTGTTGCCTTTCTTTGGCTGTCATCAAAATTTGCCGGACAAGTGATGACAACTTTTTCTACTTTATCTGACAATTTATCCTCGGCGTCTATTTTGATTTTTTGCAGAATCATTGAAGAAATTTCAATCGGCGAATACCACTTATCTCCCATCTTTACTTCAACTGAACCATCAGCAGCCTTTCTTGTCTCATAAGGAAGGTTTTTTAATTCTTTCTGGATTTCTGGGTCGTCGTATTTTCTGCCAATGAATCTTTTCACTTCAAAGATAGTATTTTTAGGGTTAGTAACTGCTTGTCTTTTTGCTAATTCACCAACCAACCTTTCATTATTTTTGGTTAAAGCGACAACCGAGGGAATCAAAATTGAACCCTCTCTTGATTCTAAACATTTTGGCTCGCCATTAACAATGGAAGCCATTTTTGCAATAGATGTTCCCAAATCAATTCCTAATACTTTAGACATAGTAGTTATAATTAATTTTAATTTTAATTTTAATTTTTAATTTCTTTTTCTACTGCCACTCTCGCCGGTCGCAGCATTTTACCATTTAAAAGATATCCTTTCTGAAAAACTTCTGCCACCGTATTTTTTGGATAGCGATTTGTAACTATTTCTGAAACTATTTCCATATAGTTTAAATCCGGTATTTTTCCTTTTTCCACTGGAATTTCTTCCAGTCCTTCTCTTTTCAGTATTTCTTCTAATTGGCTTTTGATTAAAATAACTCCTTTCAAGTATTTTTCTTTCATCGATTCTTCTTCATTTTTCAAACTATTCAAAGCCAATTCGAAACTATCCAAGACTGTTATCAGTTCCTTGATAATCCTCTCATTGGAAAAACGAATTACTTCTGACAGCCTTTCTTTTTCCTCTTTCTTGTAATTAATCAACTCTGCTCGCGCTTTCTGCCAATCATTAAATAGTTCTTCTTTCTCCTTTTTTAACTTATCTAATTCTTCTTTTAAACTCTCCTCTTTTTCGGTTTTTTCCTCTTTTCTTTCTTCATTAGCCATATTAGTTAAAAAACTTTTTACACTAATTCAGATACCGCCTTAATTAATCCTAAATTTTTCTCATAAGGCATTCTTTTAGAACCTAAGATACCAAAAATTCCATTTTTAGAATGCGATTTTTCTCCCAAAAAACTCAGACAATCAATTTTAACAAAGGGATTCTCTCTTCCGATATAAACTAAGGGACTATCTTCTATCTTTAAGTTTTTAATCTGTTTGTCGAACTTTTCAAGCGATTCAGCAACTTCTTCTATTAATTCTAAAACATTATTTCGGCTATTATCAATATTAGCAAAAAGATATCGTAGACCTTTCTTAACTAAGAAGTCTTCATCGGAAAGATAAAAAAAACTAAACGATTTTGTTTCTTCTGATAAAAATTCAGCTAACTTGTCAAAATCTTTTAACATTGAAATTCTTTCTTTTAACTTTTCAAACCATCTATGCTTCCACTGGTCTATCTCGCCGCTTTCAAGAATATTGGAAATAAAAAACTTTAAAGCCTTATCAGTTGGTAAGCGACCACTCGAGATATGGCATTTGTAAAGATAGCCTTCTTTGCTCAGTCTTTGAAAATCATTTCTAATCGTTGCTGAACTTAAATCCAAGTGATAACGATAAACCAAAAAACTAGAAGCCACTGGCTCGCCTTTTTCCAAATAAGAACTGACTACCTTTTGGAGAATTCTTTTCTTTCTTTTTTGAAATTCCTCTTTTATTATTATCATACTCCTTACCCCTATATTTTACTCATTAGCAATTAAAAGTCAAGAGTGCTAATTGTCTTGTTCTTCCTCCTTCTTTTTATTACAATTATAAAAGATACAAAGTATAAAAGATAAAAAGTATAAAAGATAAAAAGAACCAAACGCTTAAAAAATCTTTTTTTGTTGACGATCGTCAACAAAAAAAGATTTTAAGAAAAGATTAGAAATAGACGTCTCTTGCCGCTTATTTCTATCCCCTTTTTATCCCCAAAGTTGGTTGTGCTTTTGGCTTCGAGTTGGTAAAATAGTATTAAAATAAATTTATTGCTATGAAACAAGTCTTTAGAGGTAAAATTATCTGGGTAGACATTCATAACCCAACAAAAGAAGATTTAGAATATGTGGCTAAAAATTATAAATTACACCCTTTAATTGTTCACGAATTAGGGGTGCCAAGCCAACGTTCCAAAGCAGAAATTTATAAAGATTATATTTATATAGTGACCCACTTTCCTTACTGGGACCCTATAAAACAAACATCTGTCCCTTGGGAATTAGATATTATCATTACGAAACATTCTTTAATTACCTCTTCTTATGGCCCAATGATAGATGCTCATCAAGAAATTTTGGAAAAAGTTTATCAGAAAGATTTTGAAGAAAATTATTTAAATGAAGTCTCAAAACTTTTTTATTTTATCTTCACTCAGTATCTGAATTTTGCGATGCGTCAAATTATTCATATTCAAGAAAAAATGAACAGAATTGAAGAAGAAATTTTTGCCGGCAAACACCACCAGGTTATACCCCTAATTTCCTATACTAAAAGAGATATCTTGAATTTCAGAAGAATTTTTCGCTATTTAAAAGAAGATATTAATTCTTTAGTGCGAAGGGGACCAATGATTTTGGGCGAAGGTTCAAAAATTTATTTTGAAGATTTAATGGGAGAAAGTTTAAGAGTTGACAATATTATTGAAGGTTTTAAAGATACGATTGAGTCTTTGGAAAATACCAATAATTCCTATATCGAATATAAAATTAATCTTTTAACCAAGATTTATACCATTGTCTCTTTTGTTGGCTGGCCGGCTTTAATTATTATTAGTTCTTTCCAAATGAATGTTCAATATTTACCTATTAGAGGCAAGCCGTATGATTATTTTCTTATTCTCACAGTGGCTTTTGTTCCCGCTATTATTCTCTACCTAATCCTTAAAAAGAAAAAAATGATTTGAAGATTAATTAGAGATTAAAATGAAAATTTATAATACTCTTACTAAAAAAATCGAAGTCTTTAAACCGTTAAAAGACAAAAAAGTCGGTCTTTATACTTGCGGACCAACTGTTTATGATTATGACCACCTCGGCCACGCCTGGAACTACACGATGGCTGATTTATTGCGCCGAACCCTTGAATACTTAGGCTATAAAGTAACTCATATAATGAATATCACCGATGTTGGTCATCTAACTTCAGATGCTGATACTGGCCAGGATAAAGTTGAAAAAAGCGCTCAAAAACATAGAAAAACTGCTTTTGAAATTGCCCAATATTTTACTGAAATTTTTCTTTTAAATCGAAAAAAAATGAATATGTTGGAGCCAGCTGTTATTTGCAAGGCAACTGACCATATACAAGAGATGATAAATCTAATAGAAAAAATCAATGAAAAAGGCGCAGCTTATATTATTGATGATGGAGTTTACTTTGATGTTTCAAAATATCCGAAATATGGTCAACTTTCCGGCAATACTTTAGAAAAACTAAAAGCCGGAGTCAGGATTGAAGTTAATCCCCAAAAAAAACATCCGGCAGATTTTGCTCTATGGAAATTTACTCCTTTAGGAGTAAAAAGACAAATGGAGTGGGACTCACCTTGGGGCAGAGGTTTTCCTGGCTGGCATATCGAATGTTCGGCAATGTCGATGAAATATTTAGGAGAAAGTTTTGATATTCATACTGGCGGAGAAGATAATATTTTCCCCCATCATGAATCAGAAATAGCTCAAGCAGAAACTGCCACGGGAAAAAAATTTGTCAGATATTGGTTTCATCCTAGATTTTTACAGGTTGAAGGACAGAAAATGTCCAAATCTCTCAAAAATTTCTATACCCTAAAGGACCTCGAAAATAAAGGATATGAGCCTTTAAGCTTAAGATATCTTTTTTTAACCGCTCACTATCGCCAGAGGTTTAATTTTACCTTCAAAGGATTAGAGGCAGCCCAAATCTCGTTGGAAAAATTAAGAGAATTTATACGAAAAATTTTAATAGAACAAAAGACTTCGGGGAAACAAACAGTTAGTCTTAAAAAATACCAACAAGAATTCAAAAAAGCAATCGAAAACGATTTAAATATACCAAAAGCCTTAAGCGTTTTATGGAAACTTATTAAAGATTATAATAAAAATCCATCTAAATTTGATTCTAAAAAAGTTTATGCTTTAATCTTAGATTGGGATAAAGTTTTCGGTTTAAATCTTAAAGAAGTAGGATTATTTAAACTTCCTAAAAAGATTACTGAATTGGTTAAAAAACGAGAAGAATACCGCAAGAAGAAAGATTTTAAAAAAGCTGATGAAATTAGACAGCAAGTACAAAAATTAGGATATTTAATTGAAGATACAGCTAAAGGACCAAAAATATGTCTCCTGAAGAAAAATTACCACCACAAAATATAGAAGCAGAGGAATCTGTTTTAGGCGCTTTAATTATAGACAATAACGCTATTATAAAAATTGCCGATATTTTGTATCCGGAAGATTTTTATTTACCAAAACATCGGCAAATTTTTGAAGCAATTCTTGATTTATACAAGAAAAATGAGCCTGTTGATGTTTTATCTTTAACTAATAGATTAGAAGAAAAAAATCTTTTAAAAGAAATTGGCGGCGTTAGTTTTCTTACTTCTCTTGTTAACAAAACTCCAACCAGCGCTCACGTTGTTCATTATGCTAAAATTGTTCACGAAAAGAAAATTTTAAGAGATCTAATAAGCGCTTCTTACCAAATCGCAGAATTGGGTTTTAACGAAGAAGAAGACGTGAATAACGTTTTGGACACTGCTGAACAAATTATTTTTAATATCTCTCAGAAATCTATTAATTATGAATTTTTGCCTTTAAAAGAAGAATTAGTAAAAGCCTTTGAAAGAATTGACCAACTTCATAAGGGCGGTGGCAAATTGCGAGGACTGACAACTGGCTTTAGCCAATTGGATAAATATTTGGCTGGCCTACAAAAATCAGATTTAATAGTTTTAGGGGCAAGGCCTTCATTGGGAAAAACTTCTTTGGCTTTAGATATTGCCCGACACGTTGCTCTCAGAGAAAGAGTGCCGGTGGGAATTTTTAGTTTAGAAATGTCTCGCGACCAAATTGTTGACAGATTAATTGCTGCAGAATCAACAGTTGACTTATGGAGAATCAGAACTGGCAGACTTTCAACTGAGGGCGAAATAAATGATTTTACTTTAATTCAAGATGCGTTATCACGCTTAGCCGAAGCGCCTATTTATATTGACGATGCACCTTCGCCAACTATAATGCAAATGAGAACTGTCGCCAGAAGACTTCAAGCAGAGGCGGGCTTAGGATTACTAGTAGTTGATTATCTTCAATTAATAACTCCTTCTTCTCTCAAAGAAAGTACAGTTCAGCAATATTCTGAAATCTCGCGTTCACTCAAAGCCTTATCCAGAGAATTAAATGTTCCAGTTTTAACTGTTTCTCAATTGTCACGAGCAGTTGAGCAACGTTCGCCGCCAATTCCTAGACTCTCTGATTTAAGGGAAACCGGAGCCATTGAACAAGACTGTGACGTGGCAATGTTTATTTATCGAGAAGATAAATATAATCCTGATACTGAAAGAAAAAATATCGCTGATATTATAATTGCTAAACACCGCAATGGACCTTTAGGCCGCATTTCTTTGTATTTCAATGAGCAATTAACTAGTTTTAGAAATCTGGAAAAAGAAGAATTTTCCAGCGAGTTTGAAGAATTAGAAGGAGAATAATAAATAATAAATAATAAATAAAAGATAAAAAATAGAAGATAAAAGAGAGGATAAATTTTTGATTTTTAATTTGTGTTTTTTAATTTTTATTTTTTATTTATTATTTTATTTTTATGTCCTTACCTAAACCCATTAAAAATTTAGCCGATTCATTAGCGCAATTTCCAGGAATTGGACCACGTCAGGCTTTAAGACTGACTTTTTGGCTTTTGCATCAAAAAAAAGAAGTTCAAACAGAACTATTAAAAAACTTTAATGATTTATTTTCGAAAATAAAACTTTGCCCCGAATGTTCGTTTCCTTTTGAAATAAAAAATAACGAGACCTTATGTGAATTCTGCCGAGATAAAAGAAGAAATCACAATATCATTTGCGTAGTAGAAAAAGAAACAGATGTTTTATCTTTGGAAAAAACAAATAAATACAATGGCCTTTATCATATTTTGGGAGGACTTATTTCAGAAATAGACAAAGAAACAATCAAAAATCTAAACTTAACTACCTTAATCTCAAGAATAAAAAATAAAAGTAAAACTAATCAGCCAATCCGAGAAGTAATTTTGGCTTTAAACCCGACTTCCGAAGGAAATCTTACTAGTTATTATCTGGAAAAAGAAATAAAAAATCTCAACCTTCAAATAAGAATTACAAAACTCGCCAGAGGAATACCCACTGGCGGAGATATCGAATTTGCTGATAGCGAAACTCTAATCAGCGCACTGGAAGGAAGAAAGTAACGCATCAAGGAAAAAATATTTTCTTTATTTCTATTGTATTTCTTTTATCAAAACTTCCAGATAGGGCTGACGATGCCCTTTCTTTTTGCGATAGCGAGTTTTTGAATGATATTTAAAAACAATTACTTTTTTCCCTTTTCCAGTTTTTAAAACTTCGCCAATTACCTTTTTCCCTTCTAAATAAGGTTTACCAATTAAAGTTTCTTCTTTTTCATCAGAAATTAAAAGTACTTTTTCAAATTCAATCTTATCCCCTTGTTTAAGGTTTTTTATTTTTTCTATCTTAATTTTTTGATTTGGTGAAACTAAATACTCCTTTCCTCCAGTCTCAATAACTGCTAACATTTTATTATAAATTTAAAAAATAAATTTGAAGACTAATCAGAAAAATTAAAACGACAATCACTATATTAGCATAATTTAAAACCTTTTTCAAATTTACTCCCTTTATTTTTACTTTTTTACTCAATAAAAAATTAACTAAAAGAAAAATAATTCCCAGAATATAAAAATTAAAAACTCTTTGTCTTTGGGTTAAGAAATTAAAACCTAATTCATTTCTTTTTAAAACCACGGGAAAATTCGGCGCTGATTTTAAATAAACTTCCAAAATTAAAACAAAAGAGATTATAAGGAAAATTATCAAAAATAAATTAATCTTCTTTAAGTTATAAATCTTCATTGTTCTTTATATTTCTATTTTCTATTTTTTGCTTAATAATTTCAACTTCTTAATATTACAATCTTTCCTTCATCCCATAAAAAAATTGCCACTTTATTTCTTCTCCTTCCTTTGTGATTTTCTCCAGATCGTCATTTCTTACTATATCTTGAAACTCAAAATAGTCCCACGGAGCTAATTTAGGCTCATCTTTCATAGAATTATCTTTCTCTGGTTCTTTCTTTTGTTCTTTCTTTTGTTCTTTCTCTGGTTCTTTCTTTTGTTCTTTCTCTTGCTTTACAAAAGAATTATAATACTCTAAATACTTGTTAACTAATAATCTAATATTTCCTGCATTCACTGTTATTAAAATTCCTTCATTTTCTTTTGTTTTTTGCATTTTTTCCAGTAAAACATTCTGAACAATCGCAGTTGTAATTTGAATCGGGATAGCTTTTATTAATTCCTCTAATTCCTCTTTGTCCTTATTTAAGTCCTTATTTAACTTTTTTACTACTAGAAAAGCGTCCGCGCCCTCTATCCGATCATCATAAGGAGAAGCCTGTTGGATTTCTGCTTTGATATTATCCTCAACTTTTATTAATCTGTCTTTTATTAATTTCTGCTTTATCGCCTTTTGCATTTCCTCCTTCTTAATTATATTATAAAGATAACCAATGATTATTTTTTCACAAACAAAAGGAAAATCGATAATTCTTTTCTTTTCTTTTTCCTCAGCTATATTGATATCGTTCTCTATTACCGCCTCTGCGGTTTTTTCATTAGCACAGCCGCTTAATTTTTTCTTTACTGGATAAGTGGGAATATCAGCAAAAAACTCTTGAAGGATTGGCCAGATGCTTTTACAAGGATCCCCTTCTTTGATGTTTTTCTCTTGTTCTTCAGTAATTTCTTCGTTCTCCATTCTTATTATTTTTTCTTCATCTCCAATAAAATGTAATTCTGAATAAGATTCTAAAGGCATATTTTACATAATTTAGTTAGTGGCATGTGCGGGATTTGGACCCACGTTTCATCCGTGAGAGGGATGCGTCCTAGACCGGGCTAGACGAACATGCCATAAAATGCCAAAAATTTACCCGTCAAAATTGTGCGAAGCAAAACTTAGGCAGGTGAAAAATACAAAATCTTTTATCTTTTATATTCGTTTCTAATTTAATGTAATTATAACATAAAATTTCTTAAAAAACAAAAAAGGCTCTAAAAGCCTCTTTAAGTAGTCGTCTTATCTTTTCTCCAATTTTTATTCTATTTTCTCGTCTGGAGGAATGTTGTAATAATTAATTAAAAATTGCTCTACTTCTTTGAAGGCTAGAGTTACAGTATGACTAGCAGCGCTATTTGGGTCTATAGGCTTATCCATTTTCACTAAGATTAAAAAGCGAGGGTCTGAGGCTGGAAAGAATCCCACGAAAGTATGAATCTGGTCATCTGAATATCCTCCTTTGCCAAATAAAGGAATTTGAGCAGTACCAGTTTTCCCCCCTAAACTGTAGCCTTTTATTTTGGCATTTCCCCCAAAACCATTTTCAATTACGGAAACAAGCATTGTGGTTAATGTCTGGGCAGTTTCACGAGAGATTACCTGTTTTTGCTCTGGCTGGTCAATTGAGTGATACACGCCATTTGAATCTTCTATTGCCTCGACAATATAGGGATTTACCATTTTTCCTTCGTTTAAAAAAGCAGAATAAGCTCTAATTAAACCAATTGGCGTAACTGTAATTCCCTCGCCATAACAGGCAGTTGCCAAATGGCTTGGGTTGGCTTTTGGATATTCCAAATTAGACAGATCGCCAGTAATTTCATTTGGTAAGTCAATGCCAGTTTTTTCGTCTAAACCAAACTTTTTAAAATATTCTCTTAAATTTTGCATTCCTACTTTCTGACCAACAAAAATCGCGCCCGTATTAATAGAACGCTCTAAAACTTTTGTCATTGTGACATTTTTTCCATAAACTTCATTCCGGTAATTATTAATTCTATAGCCAGAAACTTCAAAATATCCTTTATCATCATAAGTAGTCTCTGGAGTCACTTTTTTTAAATCTATTCCTGCTGCCATTGTGAGAGGTTTAATTACTGAACCCGGTTCATACATTTCTTCTACTGCATAATTTTTATAAACTGAATAATCTTTAACTTCATTAAATTTATTTAAATTAAAAGTTGGCCAATTTGCTAAGGCTAAAATTCTACCAGTTTTTGCTTCCATTACAATAATTGAACCTTTTACCGCTCCCCTGCCTTTGATTAAATTTTCTAAAGCTTCCTCACTTTTGGCCTGAATATTTTTATCAATGGTAGTAATCAGATTTGCTCCTTCAACCGGGGCCCTGTTTGAAGTAAAAAGAGAAGAAATTAATCTCCCCAAAGCATCTCTTACACCGGAAAATTCACCTGGCTGTCCAGATAAAACATCTTCATAATAGGCTTCAAGTCCGTATCTGCCTTTTATTTTTCCATCTTCTCCCTGAGAAACAAAACCAATTGTTTGACTTAATAAACTATCGAATGGCCAGTAGCGAAATCTTTCTTCCTTAAAATAAATTCCATTTATTGCTAATTCTTTTATAATATCCATTAATTCTTCATCTTCAATTCTATTTACTAATGGTTCATAAGGGTCGCCGGCTTTGCTTAATCTTTTCAAAATTTCCTCCTTTTTTAAAGGTAAATATTGAGCTAGGATATCAGTTGCTTTCTGCGGGTCTTCTATTTCTTTCGGAACCGCATAAAGAGACCAATATTTTTTATTGATTGCTACAGCAATCTTTTCTTTGTCTTTATCTTGAGTATAAATTAAACCTCGCTGAGGCAAAAGCGTAGTTTTGGTGGAATGATTTGCTTCTGCCAAAGCCCGATATTCTTCATGTTTTAAAATTTGAAGGTCAAATAAACGCACTGCTAAAACCGCAAAAAGAATAATAAAACCTAAATAAATAAAAAAAACCCTTCCAGAAGGGTTAATTTCTTCATTTGGAAGAGTAATTTTTCGTTTATAAGACCGCCGCATACCTAAATATTAAAATCTTAACAAAGAATTCTGGGCAAGATTGTCTTCTTTTAAATTCAAATAACTGATATTTTTTACGGGAACAAAATGATTTTCTGCTGCCCATTTATTAATCGCAATGGTTGACTCAGCGTCGGCTAACTCTTCCTGAAGAGTGGCTAAATTTTCTTCAGTTTGGCTGATTTCGTTTTTAACTTTGTAAATCTGGTAATCTAAAGAAATATTCTGACCATATAAAATAAGCCAAAACATAAGCGAAATTATTAGTGGGGCAAGAAGAAATACCGCTAATTTGATATGGCCAAAATATTTCTTGATATCTAAAATGGGAGAAAAGAAGTGAAATTTCTTCCGGGGATATTTTTGACTGGAAACAAGAATAACTGGTCTTCTAATTTTCTTTGAATTAGAGTAATCGTAAATAATTGTCATATTTTTATTTATTATTTTTTTCTATTGCCCTTAATTTTGCTGAACTAGATTTAGGATTTAGAGAAATTTCTTCTTTTAAAGGAGTAATTGGTTTTTTTGTGAGGATTTTACCCTTGTTTTGTTTTTCTAATTCTTTAAAAAAGTTTTTGATGATTCTATCTTCAAGCGAATGAAAAGAGATAACTACTAATCTTCCATTCGGTTTTAAAACTTCAAAAGCCTCAGCTATTCCCTTTTTAATATTTTCTAGTTCGTTATTGGTCGCGATTCTTAAGGCCTGGAAAGTCCGGGTTGGAAACGGCAACCGATGATTGTCGTAGTTTCTGGGTAGCGCTCTTTTTAAAAGTTCAACCAAATCCATTGTTGTTTCAAATTTTTTCTCTTTCCTTTTCTTAACAATTGCTTTCGCTATTTTTAAAGAATATCTTTCTTCCCCAAATTCTCTTAAAATTCTTTCAATTTCTTTTTCCGGATACCAGTTCAAAATATCTTTGGCAGTCAAATCTTGATTAGTATCAAATCTCATATCAAGCGGCTCATCTTTTTTATAAGTGAAACCGCGGCCAGATTCTTCTAACTGATAAGAGCAAATCCCTAAGTCAAACAGAATTCCTTTTACTTCGTAAAATTGACACTGTCTTACTATTTCTTTTAAATTAGTGTAACTATCATTAACTAAAATCAATCTTTTAATATCTTTAAATCTTTCTTTAACTTTTTTGTAAATTTCTTTATCAATTTCTATTCCTAAAACTTTTCCTTGAGGCTTGTTATTTTCTAAGATTTCTAATGAATGTCCGCCTTCACCGAATGTTGCATCAATAAAATCTTCATTTGACTGAGGTTTCAGATACTGGATTGCTTCTTTTAAAAGAACGGGTAAATGCATGAAGAAATAAGTCAAAATTCAAAGGTCAAAAGTCAAAATCAATAGTTAATAAAGTTGTCATCCTGAATATTATATCCCTAAGTCACTTAGTTTTTCCGCAATATTACTTGACTCTTTTTCTGTGCGTTTCTTATACTCTTCCCAAAGTTCTTCATCCCAAATTTCTAAACGATTATAAACGCCGGCAATCACAATTTTCTTTTTTAAATTAGCAAATTTTCTTAAATAATCAGGAATAATAATTCTTCCCTGATTGTCTGATGAAACATTCATTGCGCCAGCCAACATTAATCTTTGAAAAGCCCGAGAGTTTGCTTGACTTAAAGGTAAATTTTTAATTTTTGAAACTATTTCTTCCCAATCTTTTTTGGGAAAAATAAACAAACAACTGTCAAGTCCCCGAGTAATAGTTACTTCTTCTCCTAAAAGGGTCCTTAACTTTGCTGGCATCGCAATTCTTCCTTTTGAATCTAAATTATAATGATATTCGCCGATTAACATACCAATGTTATTATCCACAATTTAGTTGAGTTATCCCCACAGTTATCCACAATCATCCACTTTTCTCCATTTTATTATTTTTTCGGCCTTAAAGTCAAGAGCAATTGCCACTAAAAAACACCCTGTTTAAAAGGGTGTTTTTCTGCTTTAATAATAGATATTCCTCTCTTACTTTTCTTACTTATCCACTATTTATTCACACTAACTTTTTATTCTATGTAATAAATAAATTTTTTGTGGGCGTATCCCGATTTGAACGGGAAACCTCTACGATGTGAACGTAGCGCTCTGACCATTGAGCTATACGCCCTCTCCAATAAATCATAGCAAAATTTTTATAAAAAAGAAACTCTATTAATAGAGTTTCTTTAATCTTTTTAACTGATGAGAAAATATTTTATCTTGAGAAACGGCCAAAACAATAAGCAACTATTTTATTTCCACACTGGCGCCAACCTCTTCTAATTTCTTTTTAATATCTTCTGCTTCAGATAAAGAGATATTCTCTTTGACTGGCTTTGGCGCAGCATCCACTAAATCTTTTGATTCTTTAAGGCCCAAACCTAATAAATCTTTCACCACTTTAATAACCTGCAGTTTTGATTGACCACCATCTTTTAAAATTACAGAGACAGTTTCTTTTTGAGCCGCTTCCGCAGCACCAGTTTGAGCCATATTAGCAGCACCCGGATTAGATATTATCGGCATCGCGGAAACTCCAAATTTTTCTTCTAAGGCTTTTACTAAATCATTTAATTCTAAAACTGAAAGTTCTTCTATTTCTTTAATGATTTTTTCCAATTTTTCTGACACTTTTTTTTCTTCTGCCATAATGTTTTATTTATTACCTATTGCATTTATTACCCTCGCTAATCTAAACAGATTACTTTTTAAAGAATAAACTAAACGATAAGGGGGTAAATAGATTGCTCCTGCTAACCGACCATATAAAACATTTTTAGCAGGAATATTTGCTAACTCCTCCACGAGGTCTGCTGTTAGAAATTTTTTATCTAACAAACCTCCTATAATTTTGAAATTTTTATTCTGCTTGGAGAATTCTTTTAAAATTTTTGCTGGGGAAAGGGGGTCTTCAAAGGCAAAATTGACTAATATTGACCCTTCTAATTTTTCCCGCCAATCCTCTTCTAACCCTTTTCTTTTTAAAGCCAAATCTAAGAGAGTTTTTTTCATTACTTTCGCTTTACCACCGACTTCTTTTAATTTCGCTTTGAAATTGTTTAACTCGGTAGTTTTTACGCCATTAATGGAGGAAAAATAAAGAGCAGTAGCTTTGCCTAAATCCTCCCCTAATTCTTTGACTATCTCCCGTTTTTTATCTTTTGAAATCATAATAAAAAAATGCCTATTAATTTAATAGACATTAGGTTCTGCTTAAAACAGAAAAGCCAAATTTCCTCGTTAGGCTTTACCCTTAAAGGCACCTAATGTCTCCGGAATAATGTAATTCAGTATAGCAAATTAAAAAAATAAAGTCAACCCAGAGCCGATGGTCGGAATCGAACCGACAACCTTACCCTTACGAAGGGTCTGCTCTACCTGTTGAGCTACATCGGCTTTTTATCTTTATTTTACCACAAATTAGTAAAATTGCCAGAATATTCAATTTTTGTTAGAATAATTATCAAAACAATTTCTTTAGTTTTTATGAGTGTCAAAAAGAAAAAAGTAATTGTGGGAATGTCTGGAGGTGTTGATTCTTCGATGAGCCTTCTCATTTTAAAAAATAAAGGCTATGAACCTCTTGGGGTTACTTTACTTTTACCAATTTGGAAAAATTCTCAAAATCTTTTAAGAGAAAACATCTGTTGTACCAAAGAATCCGTTAATCTGGCAAAATCAATCTGCCAAAAATTTGACGTCCCTTACTTTATTTTAAACAAACGAAAAGAATTTAAAAAAATAGTAGTTGATTATTTTAAAAGAGAGATCAAGGAGAACAGGACGCCCAACCCCTGCGTAATTTGTAATCGTTATTTTAAATTTAAACATTTAATTGATTGGGCAACAAAACATAAAATTTTTTATGTGGCAACCGGTCATTACGCCAAAATTAAATATAATAAAAAAACAAAAAAATATGAATTATTTAGGGCTAAAGATAAAAAAAAGGACCAGAGTTATAATTTATCTTTTTTGACCCAGAATCAATTAAAGCGCCTTATTTTCCCTCTTGGAAATTTGTTTAAAAAAGAAGTTTATAAATTGGCAGAAAAAGAAGGATTCTCGATTTTTTACCAAAAGCCCCAAAGTCAGGATTTTTGTTTTGTTTCAAATAAATCGCTCAAGGAATTTATTAAAAGTTATCTAAAACCAAAACCAGGATTAATTATTGATAAATCAGGAAAGATTCTTGGCAGGCACAATGGTTTGAATTTCTATACTTTAGGTCAAAGAAAAGGGATAAATCTCTCCAATGGTCCTTATTATGTTTGCGGTTTTGATTTTAAAAAAAATCTTTTAATAGTAACAAAAAATAGAAACGCTCTTTATAAAAAAGAAATTATTATTTCAAAAGTAAATTTTATCAGTGGCAGAAAAATTAGAAAGCCGACTACTGTTTCTGTTAAAACCCGCTCTCAACAAAAACCTCTACCAGCAATTTTAAAACCTTTTTCAAATAACCACTATCAAATCATTTTTAAAAAAAGAGTTTTTGCTCCTACTCCTGGTCAAATTGCTGTTTTTTATCAAAAAGATAAATGTTTAGGTGGAGGGATAATTCGGAAATAATTTATAAATTCAGGGCAAGATAGCAAACGATTATTGCGGCTGTCTCTGCCCGAAAAGTTAAAGGAGACAAACTCACGATTTTAAATCCCTTATTTTTTGCTAATGCTAATTCTTTTTCATCCCAACCTCCTTCCGGGCCAATAAAAAGACCAATTTTTTTATTGTTAAAATCTTTCAATAAAGAGGGAATAAATTTATTACCTTTAACATCAAAAAATAAATTAGCATTTCCTCTACTGAGAACAATCGCTTTCTCAAAATCTATTGGTTTAGAGATAAGCGGCAACTTTCCCCGACCAGACTGTTCACTAGCCTCTTTAATAATTTTTTCCAATCTTTCAAAATTGAGATTGATTTTAACCGTTCTTTCGGTAATTAAGGGAACAATTTCTTTTATTCCAATTTCAACCGCTTTCTGAACAACTAATTCAAAATTCTCTTTTTTTAAAATTGCGCAATTAAGAATAACTTCTCTTTTTGGTTCAATTAAATTCTCTTTTATCTCTAAAATTTCTAAATCAAGGAAATTTTTGTCAATTTTAACTATTTTGGTTAACGCCTCTTTTAAATTATTGTTAAAAATTATAACTTCGTTTCCCTCTTTTAATCTCAAAACATTTCTTATCTGATGAATAATTTCTTTATCTAAAATCCTAACAATTTTTGCTTCTGGTTGAAATTCTAAAAAGAATCTATTTAACCGCATATCTAAACAAAATTTATTTCTAGTATATAACTAACCGCTGAGCGGGTGAAGGGAATCGAACCCTCTCTTCGACCTTGGGAAGGTCGCGTACTGCCAATATACTACACCCGCATTTTCTCTTTTAACCCTCTTTTAATTCGTTTTAAATGTCCTCAAAATATTATACCATAAATCTCTTAAAGCCTCAAAAAAACTCTTGGTCTCCAAGGTATTTTCAGTAGTTGTCGAGGTAATTGAAGTTTCGGGAATAGTTTCTTTTGGAGGAATAACTAAAACAACCTCCTCGCCTTCTTTTTTAAACCCAAGCATCAATCTTACCTGTTTTTCTAATTTTTCTTCGAGATTGCTTTCACTTTTGATTTTTTCTAAATTACTTATCTCTTCCTTTAATTGTTTTTCTCTTGCTAATAATTTGGAAATTTCTTGCTTTAGATACTGGTGGCGTTGGTAGTCTTGATATAAACGATAGAGAAGTCCCCCAAAAAGAAGTAAAACTATAATTACAAGAAAAAAATTTCTAATTTTGATTAATAAATTTTTCATAACTAAATCTTTAATTAATGTTCATCTTTTTTCGTGAATAATCTGACAAAAACAGAAGAAGGAATCTCTAAATCTGCTTTTTGAAGCAGTTTCTTTTTTCCTTTTTTCTGCTTTTCCCAAAGTTTTTCCTTTCTGGTTCTGTCGCCACCATACAAATGACTCGTAACATCCTTTTTTAAAGATGGAATTGTTTCTCTGGCAATAATTCTTCCCAAACCTCTTATTTGAATAGCAACAGGATAATTTTGCCGCGGAATTAATTCTTTTAATCTCAAAGCCAAAGACCGTGCTTCTTTTTCTATTTTTTCTTTTAAAACTATTTGACTTAAACTTTCAAAGACCTTGCCCGCTAAAAGAACTTCCATTTTTTCTAAGTTCGCCGGTTTATAGAATTCTTCTCTTTTATAATCCATTGAAGCGTAGCCAGAAGACACTGATTTTAAATCATCATAAAAATTTCGAACAACTTCTTCAAGGGGTAGCTCTAATTTAATCTCTAATTTTTCGTTAAAAGTATTAGTAATAATATTTTCTCCTCTTTTAAGGGAGATTAATTTTAAAACTGGCGCTAAATATAAAGAAGGGGTAATAATTTCTGCTTCGACCCATGGTTCTTCGCTTTTTTCAATAACCTCTTCTTCTGGCCATTGGTTCGGATTAGTAATAATTATTGGCTCTTTTTGGTTTTTAATTTTAACCCGGTATGGCACAGTTGGATTTACCACTACCAAATCAAGACCATATTCTTCTTTTAATCTCTCCTGAATTATCTCTAAGTGAAAAAGACCCAAAAAACCTAAACGAAAACCTCTTCCTAAAACCTCAGAAGTCTCGGGCGCATACTCTAATGCCCAGTCATTTAGTTTTAATTTTAATAGAGCCGCGCGGAAATTTTCAAACTCTTTTGAAGAATCTCCCTTCTTTAAATAAAAACTGGCATAAACCATCGGCTTTGGTTGATTAAATTCTGTTTCTTTTAATTCATAACTTTGATTTTCTAAAATTAAATAATCCCCCACTTTGATTTTATCCGGCTCTTTTAAACCAGTGGCTAACCATCCAATTTCTCCTGCTTCAAGCGTTTCTTTTTCTTTTAATTCAGGAGAAAAATAACCTAAACTTAAAACCTCTCCTTTGCTTTTATTAAACCAAAGACAAAATCTTTCTCCTTTTTTAATTTTCCCTTCGAGCACTCTAACATAAGCAATAATTCCCTTAAAATAATCGAATTTACTATCAAAAATTAAAGCGCAAAAATTTTGATTTGTCTCTATTTTTGGAGGAGGAATTTCTCTAATAACTCTTTCAAGCAATTCTTTTACTCCTGTGCCGTTTTTGGCAGAAATTAAAGAAATTTCTTCTGGTTTAATATTCAAAAGTTTTACCAATTCTTCTTTTCTATCTTCTAAATTGTAATTTTCTAAATCGATTTTATTTAAAACGGGAATAATTTTTAAATTCTGTTTTAAAGCCAAATTCAAATGAGAAATCGTTTGTGCCTGAATTCCTTGGGTAATATCAACTAAAAGAATTGCGCCTTCAACTGCTTTTAAAGCTCTTGAAACTTCAAAAGAAAAATCAACGTGACCAGGGGTATCTATTAAATTCAAAACATAATTATGATAACTCATTGTGACTGGATGCATTTTAATCGTTACCCCATGCTCTTTTTCCAAATTCATTTTGTCTAAATATTGTGGTTCTAATTTTATTCGAGGAACTGTCTCAGTTAATTCCAAAAATCTATCCGCCAACGTCGACTTCCCGTGATCGATATGAGCAATAATAACGAAATTACGAATGTTGGTCATTTTTGTGAATAATCTTCTTTTTAAAATAACTCAAAATATCCTTGACTTCTTTAACTTCTAAAATCTTACAAACTATTAAAAAGATTAAAAGAGTCAAAGCAAAGGAAATAATGCTAGAAAAAACTAAATTTTTTACTTTTGAAAAAGGATAAACACTCTTCAAGAAACTTATGGAAAGAAAACCAATTAAACTGCTTAAAATTGAGGCAGTTAATATTTTTATTAAAGATTTTACAAATTCTTTTTTATTCTCTAAAGGAATTTGCAGATGTTTTCTAAGAAAAAGAAATAAAAGTAAAGAATAAATAATATAGGTAAAAAGAATTCCTAACGCTAAACCACTTGCTTTTAGTTTTAAACCAAGATAAAAACAAATTAAAAGACCAATGCCATAAGAGAGGAAACTGGCAAAAAATGGCCTTTTTGCGTCTTTTTTGGCAAAAAACACTTTTAAAAGATAATAATTTAAACTCTGGAAAATCATCGCCAAGGACATAATTTCTAACACTTTCATTGTATTTAAAGTCGTCTGCCAATCAAACTTCCCATAACCCAAAAGAAGCCTTACAATCGGTTCCTTAAAAACAATCATCCAAAAAGACAAAGGAATAATAAAAAGCAAAATTAAGAGCAGAGTTTTTTGGTAATTAAAAATAAACTCGTCTTTTTTCTTTTCTGACTCAAACCGCGATAAATAAGGAAAAGCGGCATCAGCCAAAGGTAAAGCGAAAATAGTATAAGGCAAAATATTGTCAACAAAACTGAAAATAGTGATTGTTCCCTCTTTCAAAAGAGTAGCAATTGAGGTTACGCCAAGCAAAAAAATCTGAGAGAGAATAATACTCAAAGCCCGAGAAGACATAACTCCAAATAATTTTTTTATACTAAAAACAAAAGTAGAAATTTGAAATCTTTTAAATCGATACCCTAATGACAGAAGCGATGGCACCTGAATTAAAACATGGCCTAAAGCGCCTAAAATTACCCCAAAAATTAATCCCCTTAAACCAAATTTAGGGGCAAGAAATAAAATTCCAAAAATAATTCCCAAATTATAGACTACTGGCGTCAGGGCGCTAATAAAAAAAAGTCGAAAACTTCTTAAAATAGAAGAAAAAACCGCGGAAATCCCCAAAAGAAGCGGTTGAATCATCAGGAGTCGGGTTAAAAAAACAGTTGTTTTTAAACTTTCTTCACTAAAACCAATCAATATTTTTTTTAGCAAAGGATAGGCAAAGATAATAACTATTAAAGCAACAATTATTAAAAGAAAAGAAATCAAAGATAAAATTAAAGAAGAAAATTGCCAGGCTTTTTCTTTATTTTCAACTAAATAATCATTTAAAAGTGGAATAAAAGCCGCAGAAATGGTGCCGACAATAAAAACATTGTAAATAAAATCTGGCAACCTGAAAGAAGCATAATAAATATCCAAAGCGGATGAAGCACCAAATCGCGAAGCAAGCAAGGCATTCCTGATAAATCCCAAGATAGAACTTAAAAAAGCACAAACTGAAGTAATTAAACCAGCGCCTAAAATTGTTTCTGTCTGATGATTCAAAATTTTTTTAAAAATTTGGTTCATTTTTTTCAATATTTACTTTGATATTTAAATCTTTGTCTAAAGGAATCCATTTTTCAAAAGAAAAAAGCGTCGGCGATAATCTCAATTCACTAGGTAAAATTATTTTATAAAGAAAATTGACACTCTGGCCGCTCTGTCTATAGATATTTGTTTCCACTAACTGGGGCAAATTTTCTTTTTGAAGACTGAAGGGTAAAACATAATCAAGATTAACTGGGGTTTTTGACAAATAGGCAAAACCGCCAATAACAAGTTTGCCATTTTCTTTATAAATTTCTGCATTCTCCTCTTCCATTATAATTTTGCTTTGCTCAATTAGATTTAAATCGCTATCTTTTGCATAATTTAGTTTCTCATAATATTTAGAATTGTCCTCTTTATTGACCTTAGTCAATCCTTCAACTTTCAAAATCTCAACTCCTTCGGGTAAATAAATCTTTAAATAATCTAGATTTTTTCTATCAGCTGAGGTTCTTGCTTCGGCGTTGACTATTAACTGATTGATAAATTTGCCTTCTTCTGTTATCTCTGTTTTTAGAATAATCTTTTTTAAGCGAGTATCAGTTTTTAGTTCTTTATCTATTAAACTAAAGGTAACGGCTAAAAAATTGCTATAATCAGTTTGATTTGTTTCTTTTTCTAGATATCTTGAAAAATACTGATTAAATTTTTCGTCTTTAAAATAAAATTGGATATCTTTTTCTAATATCTGACTTTGAAAATTATCAATTAAATTTGTTATTTTTTCTGGATCTTGAGTTTTTAATTTTTCAAAAATTAAAGTGAAAAAATCATCTAAAATTAAAGGGCTAAGACGTGAGGGACCTGGTTTAAAACCAGTTTCCAGTTGCTCTTTTAAAAACTCAGAAAAATTATTAGCGGTAATCGCCAGAGAATAATCTTCTAATTTAATTTCCCCTACCACTTCCATTATATTCGCGATAGTTTCAGGATTAATCAGAATTACGCCGTCAATTTTATCTTGGGTGTTTTCTTCGTAAAACTGGATGATTTTTTTGGCCGTAAAATCGAAATCATAAAACCAGCCCAAATCATGAAAAAACCATTGATTAGAAATAGCTTGAAGGGGTTCTGGAGGAATTATTTTGGAAACGAAAATATTGTCCAAGTCGCTAATATGATTACCGGAAAAATTAATTTTGCCTTTATCAATACTTAAAATCCCATAAGAGGCAAATAGACCACCGGTTGGCCTTGAGATAAAAGGATATTGAAGCAAAACTAAATAATTCTTTTTTTGACTATCGCCCAGAAAATCCAAAATGGTTGAAATATCTTGCTGGTAATTTTTTCCAAAAGAAACATTCAATTTTTCCAAGTCTTTGAAACTATTATAAAGATTTTTTAAACATATTAGACTGTCTTCTTTTTGATTTAAGCCATCTAAAATAAATGTCAAATTGTCTAAACAATCTAAATTATCAATAATAGCAGTAAGAGTTTCTTTTAATTTGACATCTTCTTTAAGCCGAGGAATTAAATTGATAAATTTTTCTAACTCTCCTTTCGTTTGAGTCAAACCCTCTTTCACTCTGCCTAATTCTTCAGACAGAGATGAAATTCCTTGAAGATTTTGTGTTTTACTTTGTTCTTCTAACGAATTTAATACCTTTTTATTGCTGTACCTTAATTTTGTAACATAATCGCCAAGATAAAAAATACCCCCTAACAAAGCAAGGATAAGAAACAAAAAAGATATTTTTTTTATCAGTCGCATTTTAGATTTCTTAAATATCTTACTATATTTTCGAAAATTTAGCAATTCACCTATTTATTCAATAATTAATGATTTTTGAGCAAAACAAAATTAAAAAATAATTAAAAATGTTATCCTGTTATAAGATTGCTGAAGCAACCTTATGACAGGATTATCTAAAATTTTTGACTTCCGATTCATTTTTATGCTATAATATGAAAGGGTTTGTTGGGCAGTTGCTGGCTCTTCTTCATTTTAATGAAGAGGGGTTGGAGGAAAGTCCGAACATTCCTCTGTGCTTCAACAGAGAAAAAAGCAGTGGTTAAAAGCCACCCTCTGAAACCGTTTGATTTAATAACTGGTAACGGTTATTAAAGATGGTTTAAGAGAGAGGTGCGAACAGAGACGTTTTAATCCGAAAGGATTAAAACCCCCACTTTTAAAGGAGGGGTGAGCCTGAAAGAAATTTCAGGGTGAAACGGCTAAATCCTTGCTGGATGCAAGAGCCGTGCCCCCCACTTGAAATGGATAATTAAATGAATCATGGTATCTTATTCTCAATTTTTGGTAATAACCAATCCATTTCAAGTGGGGGGAGTGCTCGCTTGAGCCCGAAGGTAACGCCGGGCCCAGAGAAATAACTGCCTCCTTGTTTAATTCAAGAAGACAGAATTCGGCTTACAAACAAACCCATTACTTTATCAAAAATCCCGGCCAAAAGCCGGGATTTTTGATTT
>DAOSBJ010000004.1:28744-42297 GCA_035360795.1 Minisyncoccota bacterium | reverse complement strand
TTATCTTCTATTTTTGATTTTTTATTTTGGTCATTGGGATTTTATATTTTGATAAGGTATCTGAAATAAATTCAAAGATTCCTCGCTTCGCTCAGAATGACAGTTTCATTTATATTTGCATTTTCATTCCTTTTTTGGTATCATTTTGTTATGAAAAAAGATATTCATCCAAAATATTTTGAAAAAGCGACTATCACTTGCTCCTGCGGAGCAAAATTTATTGTTGGCTCAACCATAGAAAATATGGAGGTGGAAATCTGTTCTCAATGCCATCCTCTATATACTGGCCAGAAAAAACTGGTTGACACAGCTGGCAGGGTTCAGAAATTTGAAGCAAGATTAGAAAAAGCGAAAAAAATGCAGGCAGAAAAACCAAAACCTAATCCAAAACCAAAAAAAGAAGTTAAGGCGAAAAAAGAAGTAACAAAAGATGGAAGAAAAGTGGGAAAAAAGAAAAAATGATTTAGAAAAAGAAAAAGAAGAAATATTAAAGAAACTCAGTAGTCCTGAGTTTCTTTCAAATTACAAAAACTTCGAAGAAGCATCCAAAAAATTAAAAGCAATAGAAACAGAGCTAAATCTTTTAAAAGAGATTAAAAAGGCAGAAAAAAAGATAGAAGAAGCAAAAGATTTTTTAGCTTTGACTGGCGATAAAGAATCAATAGAGATGGCGGAAAAAGAAATTTCTGAAAATGAACTTATCATTCAAGAAACTTTAAATAAATTAGAAAATTTGAATAAACCAATTGGTCAAGAAATTAAAAGTATTATTCTAGAAATTAGAGCTGGAACTGGCGGAGAAGAAGCGGCGCTTTTTGCCCAAGACTTGTTACGAATGTATGAAAAATATAGTCAAAATCAAAATTGGCCAATCAAAGAAATTAGTATTAATCGCACTTCTTTAGGGGGTTTAAAAGAAGGAGTAATAGAGATTAGCCATCCTAATGCTTATAATAAATTGAAATACGAAGGGGGAGTTCATCGAGTCCAAAGAATTCCTTTAACTGAAAAATCAGGCAGAGTTCATACTTCAACGGCGACGGTCGCAATTCTACCTCAATGGGAAAATCCGCAAATAGAAATTAAACCTGAAGAAATTGAAGAAAGTTTTTTCCGTTCTTCAGGAGCAGGAGGACAAAATGTTCAAAAAGTGGAAACCGCAGTCAGATTAATTCATAAACCAACCGGAATAATTGTTACCTGCCAAAGCGAAAGATATCAAAGACAAAACCGAGAAAAAGCCTTAGAGATTTTAAAAAATAAACTCTATCAAGAGGAATTAGAAAAGAAGGAAGAAGTTTTAATAAAAGAAAGGCGCGAACAAATTGGTCGCGCCAAAAGAGTGGAAAAAATCAGAACTTATAATTTCCCCCAAGATAGAATCACTGACCACCGACTACAAAAAAGTTGGCATAATCTTTCCAAAATTTTAGACGGCGATTTAGAAGAAATAATCCAATCTTTTTCAAATTTCTAAAAGGGAATCTCTTCTAGATTTTCTTCTTCTGGGTTTTCTTTTGTTTCTTCCAAAATAGGCAAATCTTGAAGTTGTTCTTCAATTGCGCCCTCTTCAGAAGGAATTTTTAATTCTGTTTGAGCAGTGAAACGAGGTCCAAACTGAATGTTTTCCGCAATAATCTCGGTTTTAAATCTTTTTTGGTTGTTTGCGTCTTGCCAAGAGTGAGTTCTAATCCTGCCTTCTATAAAAACCATTCTTCCTTTTGACAAATATTGACTACATAATTCAGCCATTTTACCCCAAACGACAATATTATGAAATTCAGTTTCCTGCTGTTTCTGACCATTTGCGTCTACCCAAACTCGGTTAGTGGCTAAACCAAAATCCGCGACTGACTGACCAGATGGAGTAGTCCTTAAATTAACATCGCGGGTAAGATTACCTATGAGAAAAACTTTATTAAGATTCATATTAATTAATATTAACCCTCACTGTTTTGCCGACCTTTTTAAATAATTACTCTTTAAGAATTTCATTCAATTTCTGTTCTAATTCTTCCAAGTTCACTTCTGTAGTTTCTTTTGAAACTGATTCTTCTTTTATTCCTTTCGCTTTAGAAGGCACGGTTTTAAACACTCTTCTTTTTATCGGTTTTTGGGCTAATTCCTGTTTTTTAAAGATAGAAAAACGTAAAATCTCCGGAGTCAAAGATAATTTTTTCCTCAATTCCTCTAATTTTTCCTCCTCTATCTTGAATCTTGCCAAACAAAGATAACCGCTGGTTTCTTTTTTTATGGGATAAGATAAAAGTTCCAAGCGAGGAAGATTGGTCTCTAAAATAGCGCCTCCTAATTCTTCAATTTGTTTTACAAAATTATTAAATTTTTCTTCTGCTTCTTTATCAGCTAAATTGGAAGAAAGAAAAATTACTAATTCGTAAAAAAATTTTTTTTCTTTTGCTTCGCTCATAAAAATATTTTTAAGTTTATTTTTCAGTAAAAAGTTCCTTAAAGATTTTTTGGCTGACTGTTTTATTTTCTTTTAGAAAATCTCTAGCTGCCTCAAAGCCGACTCCTAATTTTTCTTCGCCAAAGACAAAAGTATTGCCAGATTTTTTTACTACCCCTTTTTTAATTGCTAAATTTAATAGGTCTCCGGCATAAGAAATTCCCTCACCGTAAATAATATCAAATTCTGCTTCTTTAAATGGGGGAGCAACCTTATTTTTAACCACTTTTGCTTTTATTCTTGAACCAATAATTTCATCACCTTTTTTAATTTGAGCAATTCTTTTTAGTTCAATTCTTACCGAAGCGTAAAATTTTAAGGCTTTGCCGCCAGGAGTGGTAGTCGGCGCTCCAAACATCATTGCCCCGATTTGAGCCCGAATTTGGTTGGTAAAAATAATCGCGGTGTTAGTTTTACTGGCAATGGCAGTTAATTTTCTTAAAGCCTGACTCATTAATCTTGCTTGAAGACCAATTTGTTGGTTTCCCATCTCACCCTCTAATTCCTGTCTTGGAGTTAAAGCAGCCACTGAATCGATGACGATTACCTCAATAGAAGAGGAACGGACCAAAGCCTCAACAATATCTAAGGCCTGTTCTCCGGAATCAGGCTGAGAAATCAAAAGTTCTTCTACTTTTACCCCAATTTTTTTAGCATACTCAGGGTCTAGAGCATGCTCAGAATCAATAAAAGCCGCTTTTCCGCCCCTTTTTTGCACTTCTGCAATAATATGCAAAACTAACGAGGTTTTTCCCGAAGATTCTGCTCCGTAAATTTCAATAATTCTTCCTCGGGGAATTCCACCCACCCCCAAAGCAATATCGAGCGAAGGAGAACCGGTTGGAATTACATCTACGTCAACTTTTCTAACTTCTCCTAATTTCATAATCGCTCCTTCGCCAAATTTATCTCGAAGCATTTTTAAAGTTTCTTCTAATTCCCCTTCCTGTTTTTCTTCTTTTTGAATCTTTCTTGCCATATTAAGATATTTAATTTTAGCAAATTTCCCCTGTTTTGACAACGACCTTATTCATT
This sequence comes from Minisyncoccota bacterium, assembly GCA_035360795.1. Taxonomy (GTDB): domain Bacteria; phylum Patescibacteriota; class Minisyncoccia; order UBA6257; family UBA6257; genus DAOOKJ01. Next base: position 38,795 of record DAOSBJ010000004.1, on the reverse strand, counting down.
AAAAAGATAATTTATATTTCTTGTTATTTCTGATTGTCTGCCTAAATGGTTAGTAGCAGTGATTTTTATTTGATTTAAGCCAGGATTTAAAGTCAGAGAGTAAGAAAAGTTTCCTTCTTTATCCAAAGTTAAAGGCTGCTCCTCCAAAAAAACATTTTTTGTCCTGATGGCTTTACCAGAGATATTTAATTCTTTTTTGTCAGTAGAATAATCTTTGGAAGGTGAAAAAAGAATGATTTTTGGCGGAAAAATAAGAAAACTTATTTCATAGAGAAGATAGCCTAAAATACAAAAAACTAAAATAAACTTAAAAAGTTGAGTGAAAAAACTCCTTAAATAAACAAAAATTTTAATCTGAGGAACAGCAAATCTATTTTTAGGGAGTGAATCTTTGTTTCCTGCTTTCCACTGGCGATGATTCGTTTGAGAGAGAAGTTTCAAAACCTCATCTGGATTAAGATGAAGATACTGACAGTATTTTTTAACAATTGCCCGAAGATAAACTGGAGGCGGAAGATTAGAATAGTCATCTTCTTCAATTGCTTTTAAATAAGCGAGATTAATCTTTGTTTCTTGGCTTATCTTTTCCAAAGAAAGACCTTTTTCTTTTCTTTTCTGAACTAAAAATTCGCCTAAAGAAATTTCTTCTTTTTTCTCTTCTTCGGTCATATTAGTTAAAATTAACTATTTACTGGTTATTTTTGAACTCATCTAAAGTTTCTTTGCTGACGAAAACCTGACGAGGTTTTGCTCCTTCACCAGGAGAGATTACCCCTTTTTCTTCCAACATATCTAAAAGTCTTGCTGCTCGAGCATAACCAATTTTTAATTTTCTCTGCAAAAGAGAGGCTGAGGCTTTTTGCAATCTCACCACTGTTTCATAGGCTTCAGAATAAAGTTCATCTTCGGTTTCAAATTCTTCAAAATTAATTACTCCTTTATTTTCTTCGCCGACAAAACCTTCTAAATCTTTCTTTAATCCATTTTCTTCAAAAACTAGTTCGTTTTGTTCGTTAATAAATTTTACAATGGCATCAATTTCTTTTTCAGAAATATAAGCGCCCTGAATCCTTCTTGGCCTTGCTGACAAAGGAGAAAGATAAAGCATATCTCCATGGCCTAATAGTTTTTCTGCTCCGGCGCAATCAAGAATTGTTCTTGAATCAACTTGAGAAGCAACCTGAAAAGCAATTCGATGAGTGATATTGGCTTTAATTAGACCAGTAATGACTTCAACTGATGGCCTTTGAGTGGAAACAACCAAATGAATTCCTGTGGCTCTTGCCATTTGAGCAATTCTGACAATAAAACTTTCCAGTTCTCTGCCATAATAAATCATTAAATCAGCCAATTCATCAATAATAACCACAATATAAGGCAAGAAATCTTGCTCTCCTTTTTCAATAATTTTCCGATTATAACTTTCAATATCCCGGCTACGATTTTGGGCTAAAATTTCATATCTTTTTTCCATTTCTGAAATCACCCATTTTAAAACCGGCACAACTTTTTTGTTCTCAGTAATTACTGGTGTTAAAAGATGAGGAATACCATTATAACGAGACATCTCCACTCTCTTTGGGTCTATTAAAATCAATCTTAAGCTTTGAGGAGAATTTTTTATTAAAAAGGAGCATAAAAGAGAATGAAGACAAACGCTTTTGCCAGTACCAGTGGCGCCAGCCACTAAAAGATGGGGCATTTCTGTCAAATCAGTTAAAACCACTTCTCCTTTGACATCACGACCCAAAGGAAAGCTTAAAGGCAATGGATTTTTTAAAAAATCAATTTCTTTTAATAGATTGCCCAATCTCACTAAAGCGATTGAACGATTGGGAACCTCTATGCCTACCATTGATTTACCGGGAATTGGGGCCTCAATTCTAATCGGATGCGCTGCCAAAGATAAAGACAAATCATTATGAAGAGCGGTAATAGAAGACAATTTTACCCCTTCGGCTGGTTTTAAAGTATACTGAGTCACTGTTGGACCAACGTTAACTTCTCCCATTTCCACTTCGATGCCAAAACTCTGAAGGGTTCTTTTAATAATATTGGCATTTGCCCTGATATCGCCTGTGGTCGGATGCGAACTATCGGTATTAAGCAGGTCTATTGGCGGCAATTTATAGCCGTTTTTAATTTTCAAAGATTTCAAAAAGATTTTTTCTCTTTTTTCTTCTAATTTTTCTTCTTTTTTAATCTCTTTTTCTTCTGTTTTAATTTCTTCTTTTTTCTCAAATACTGGTTCAACTTCTTTATAGGTTGAAACCTCAATTTTTTCTTCTAATTTTTCTCTTGGTTTTCTTTTTAAAAGTTTTATTGGCAGACGAAAAATCAAAATCAAGCCGCTAATAAGAACGGCAAAATAAATAACGGTGCTAGCATAAATTCCTAAATAATTTGTTAAAATTCCGCCAATTTTGCCAATTATTCCTCCCTCGTGAGAAGAAAAGATATCAACTAAAGAAAGGAAAGAAAAAAGAGTTAAAAAAACTCCTAAAAAAGAAACTAAATTAAAACTAAAATGATACAGACTGGCTTTAAGGTATCGATAGACCAAAAAAAGAAGAAGAATTGGCAAAAAATAATAACCCCACCCTAATAAATAGTTAAAAATTCTATAAATAAAAATCCCAACCGGACCTGCCAAACCTTTAGCGCTTAAAATTAAAAGAATTGCTAAAACAAAAAGAAAAATGGCAACGATGCTATTTTTAATTTCTGGCTCTAAAAATTGCTGTTCTTTCTTTTCGTCTTCTTCTGTTTCTTCAACAAAACTTTTCTCCTTTTTTTTGTTTTTTATCTTTCTCATAAAACTTAACCTTATTTATTTTATCATAAAAAAAGCCTTTTGACGAGCAAAAGGCCTCTTCTAATTTAAAACTTTGTTGTCAATTTTGCATTTTGTATTTTAATTTTACATTTAGCATTTTGACTTTTGATCTATTTTTAGGTATACCTATCAGCCACTTTTGAAGCCCCATAGGATTCTGGTTTGGTTTTGACTTCGTAGCCAGAACCTTTTACCATGCCAATAATCTCTTGAAGCATTTCTCTTGTTTCGCCGTTTGAACCAATATCAACGTGAATTTCGAAATTAAAATTTATTTCTTTGTTTAGAGAAAGTTCTTTTAAAATATTTTCCGCCAAATTCAAAGACATAATCACTTCTTGATATATTCTTTCCCTTAAAACCATTTGTTTTTTAGAATCTCTGATTCTTTTCCAAAAGAATCTTCCGCCATGGCCAACCCGATAAACAACAATCGCGCTAACAAAATCTGTTGTTTCGTGATTACTGGAATCAGTGCCAATAATAATTTTATATTTCGCCTTTGGTTCAGATTTAATAAAAAAAATAATCTCTTCTAAGAGAGTTTTTTGAGTAAAAACTTTTCCAGTTGGCGAATAAAATTTTTCCATTAAAAATTAACGGATAACAAAAGGCAAAAGTCCCAAAACTCGCGCTCTTTTAACGGCCTTTTTCAATTGTCTTTGGTGTTTAGCACAAAGATTTGTTTTTCTTCTGGGATAAATTTTCATTTGGCCAGAAAGAAAACGTTTCAGAGTTTGAGTATCTTTATAATCTATTTCTTTTGTATTATGAAGACAAAAATAACATTGGGTCATAAAATATTTTTAATTTTAGCGATAAGCAAGTTGTTTTAAAGTGGCGATATCAGATTCATACCTGTCAGCGATTGCCAAAACGCTGTCAGCATAAAAACTATATTTAGTATTAACAGAACCAGAAAAATAAATTAAGGCTGCCCGCCATTCACTATCTCTGGTTTTTTTATTAGCTCCATAGTTCGTAAGATACAGGGCAGAAGCTAGAAAAGCATCCCTTACATCCCAAGGATTGGCGACAGCCTTACCTGTGATTTGTTTAACTTTCGGCGCATAAGTGAGCCAAGTAGTGGGAATGAATTGGGCTGGCCCCATTGCTCCTCCCCAACTATTTTGTCCAGCAATTAGTCCTCTTTTTGGGTCATTAATCGGACAAGAAACAGGAGTAGTATCAGGGTCAAGTCCTAATTCACGCGTAATTTTTAAAAAGGCTTCGTGCTGACTCGGTTTCATCACTTGACGCCAATTTTTATTATAAGGATCCCCTGGCCGATTACAAGTACCAACATTTTTTCCTAAATTTGATTCTTGGGTAATAACCGCTAAAAGAAAGGCTGGCCGAATACCGGTTTTTGAAGCAACCCATTCAGCAATCTCCAAGGCCTCGCCGAAAGTCACTTGAGTTTTTACTCCAATTAATTCATATAGTCTTTGTCTAATTTCATTTGCTTTCTGCTGAGAACTTGAAAGCAATTGCTGGTACTTCTGCTCATTGCCTTTAGTAATTTCTAGAAGGGAACTGCTTTCCTTTTGATTTTTTTCCAATTCTTGTTTTTGCAATAATTGCATTGCCAACATTTTTTGAGTTTCCTCGGCGTCAGCATCTAATTTTTGTTTTTGCAGACTTAGAGTATTTTCTAACTCTTGTAATTCTTGAATATTAGCCTGAATTTTCTCCTGTAATAAATTGACGGCGTTCAAATAATCAAAAAACTCACTAATTTCATTATTAGCCAGAATAATCTCTAGAGTGGAATACTGTTTTAAATGGTAAAAAGACAAAAGGGCATTTCTCAAATTTTGTTTTGTCTGTTCAATTTTACTAATAGTTTTATTGATTGAATTAGTAGTATCTTCAATTCTAACTTTTAAATAATCTAAATTTAAATTTGTCTGTTTAATTTTCAAGGTTAATTGCTCGGCTTTCTTTTTTAATTCATTAATTTTATTTTGTAAACTCTGTTTTTCTTTTTGAGTCTGGGCGACAACTTTTTCATAAGCAGCGATTTCTTTTTCAACTTCTTCCAACTCTTTTTCTAACTTCGCTCTTTCTTCATCATATAAAGCAATTGCTTCTTTAAAAGACAATGGAGATAGAAAAATTGGGGCGTTTACTGAAGTGCCTAAATTTAAAACAAGAAAACTAACTAAAAGAAACAACGAAATAAATTTTGCCGCTTGACTGGTAAAAAAATAATTTAACTTTTCTTTCGAAACTTTTTTTTCTCTCTCTGTAACCTTAATACCACTGGCTAACTTGCGGATATCTTCTATTTTATTTCTCTCTAAATATTTTATATTCATAATTATTTTGGTTTCTCTGTTTTTTCTTATTCTGGTTTTGCCTCTTCTTTGGTTTCTTCTTTTTCTTCTTCTTCTTTTTCTTCTTTGGCGCCGCTCACCTCTACTTCTTCGGCCGTCTTCACTCTCCCTAATTCTTTTTCCAATTCTTCTTCAGAAATTGGAGCGCTAATGGTGATTACCGGCGTATTTAAATCTACCTTAACCTTAACTCCATCTTTTAAAATCAAGTCTTTAACATAAATTGTTTGGCCAATTTCTTTTAAGACAGAAACATCGATTGGAATTTCGTGAGGAACATCTTTTGGCAAGGCCTCGATTTCTATTTCATCCATTGATTGAATTAAAATTCCTCCAGTTTTTACTGCTGGCGATTCGCCAATTAGAGTAATTGGCACTGGAGTAGTAATTGGCTTGTCCATTTCAACTTCATAAAAATCTACATGAATCGGCCAATTAGTTACGAAATGTCTTTTTACCTCTTGGACGATTACATTCCTTGGTTTTTTTTCTCCCTCAATTTCCAAATTAAAAATATCAGTTTCTCCGGTTCGTTTAAAAATTTCTTCAAAATCTTTAAGATTGACTGCTAAAGGAATTGATTCAGTTTTTTTACCATACAAAACAGCCGGAATTACCCCTTTTTCTCTCAAGAGTTTATTCTTTTTACCAAAAATCTCTCTTCTTTTTGTTTTCAGAGTTAAATTATCCATAGTCTTTTATTTTAGCGAAAATCAGAGAAAAAATCAACCCCTTATTAATCTCCTAAAACAATCTGCCTTAATTTTTCTGTTATTTCTAAAGGTTTTTCACTTTGCCAAATGTTTCTGCCAACTGCAACCCCGCTTGCCCCTAATTCCATTATTTCACTTGCAACTGCCAAAAATTTCTCTTCATTTAATTTTTGACCGCCTGATAAAACTACTTTTGTTTTGCCGGCTAATTTTATTGCTTGTTTAAAACTTTCTTTATCTCCGAAATATTTCAATTTAATAATATCAGCGCCTAATTCCAAACCAATTCTGCCAGCATATTCGGTGATTTTCGGGTCGTTCTCTAGTCCTGGCTTAGGATAAGCCCAAAGAATTGCCCCCATCTCTAAATGATGGGCTTTTTCTTGAATCTGGCCAAAATCTTCAAACATTTTGGCTTCAAACTTACTTCCTAAATAAATGGTATAACCAACTGCCTGCGCCCCTAATTTTTTGGCATATTCAACTGAACAATTAACGGCTGAATACGGCTCTTCGTTTGGTAAAAGATTGGTTTTACCATTTAGTTTTAAAATTAAAGGCACTCTTTTTTGATAAGGAGAATTTAAATAATACTTTTCTGCGATTCCTTTTTGAAGAATAATGCCGGTAAATCTGCCCTTAACTGCCAAATCCAAAATATATTCTGGGTCTGAATTTTTTTCTCTAAAATCACTTGGCCCATGTTCAAAACCATGGTCATAAGCCAAAAAAAATGCTCTTTCATTTTTTAAAAAAGGAAAAAGATAATTTTTCATAATAAAGTTTTAGTAATTTTAAATTTGAACGGATGATTTTTTAATTTTTCAAAGCGATTTAAAATTCCTTTTTTTGCTCCAATAAATTGAATCACTGAATTAGCATTCAAAGAACCAAAAAAAATTGCTTCTTTTAAGGTTTTCTCATTAATTATTTTGTTCTTTATTAAAATTGAAATAAAACCAGAAGCGAAAGCGTCGCCGGCGCCAGTATGATCTTTGGCTTTTTTCTTTGAAAGAGCCGGGGCTTGATAAAGAAACTGGCCATCTGAAACCATTACTCCTTTTTCCCCTTTTGTCATCACCACAATCCCCGAAACTAATTTATCTAACTTTTTAAAAACCTCTTTTTCTTTTTGATAAGGGATATTTGTCAAATATGAAGCTTCTTCTTGATTAACAATAAAAACATCAAAAAAAGAAAGATAATTTTTATTTTTCTTCAGCCATAAAAGTTCATTTCTAGAAGGATTAATCGCAATTTTAATCTTTTCTTTTTTTGCCCAGAAAAGAATTTTTTTTAAAATATTTTTTTCTTTTCCCAAAGAACCTAAAAATAACCACTGAGTTTTAATTTTATTAAAAGGAATCTCTAAACTGCTCAAATTTTGAGCGCAACCTTTATAAGATAAAATTGTTCTCTCTCCATTTTTAGTTAAAAGAATTACTGAGTAAGCGGTTGGTTTTACATAATCTATCTGGACAAAACTAATATCAACTCCCTCTTCAATCATCTCTTTTAAAATTGTCTCGCCAGGAACATCTTTTGCCACCCGAAAAATCGCTAAAGTCTTAAAACCCAAACGAGCAAAAGTAGTAGCGGTATTAGTTGCTCCGCCGCCAGTTGAAAAATGAACTTCAGGGACGGTGATTTTTGCGCCTAAAGGCAGGCCAATCCCTTTTTTGGTAATAAATCTTTTATCTTTTAGATAAACAAAGGGAATTCCTTCAAAAATTCCATCCCGAGTGGCTGAACCAATGGTGATGATATCGTAGATCATAAAAAATTAAAATTCCTTTTGAATTTCTTTCACTTTCTTTTTTATACTTTCTTTATCTAATTCGTATTTTTTTATTAATTCTTCCGCTTTTCCTGACTCGCCAAAACTGTCTTTCATTCCCATAAAACAGATTTTCGTCGGATAGTTTTCTGAAAGAAATTCTGAAATGGCGCTGCCCATTCCACCGGCGATTTGATGTTCTTCTAAAGTGATAATAACTTTTGACTTTTTTGCCCATTCTAAAATTAATTCTTTATCCAAAGGTTTAATAGCAGAATTATTAATTACACAAATATTTATCCCTTCTTCTTTCAATTCTTTTGCGGCTAAAACTGCTTCTTGGACCAAGAAACCACAAGCAAAAATAGTAATCTGGGAAAAATTTTCTTCTGGCAACCAGAAAACCTGCGATTTTCCAATTTCAAAAGGAGTTTCTTCAGTTGTTAAAACCAGAGATTTTTCCCTAGCCAAGCGCAAATAAACTGCGGTTGGGTAATCAATTGCTCTTATAATTGCTTTTTTTGCTTCCAAGGCGTCAACTGGCGAAACCACTGCCAAAAAAGGCAAAACTCTTGTTAAAGCAATATCTTCTAAGGCCTGATGGCTGGCGCCATCTTCTCCAACATTTAACCCTGTATGTGAGCCAACTAAAATCACCTTTGCTTCGTTATAACAAATAGTGGTTCTAATCTGCTCCCAATTTCTCCCAGGAGAAAAAACTGCATAGCTGGCGACTACAGGAATTTTCCCGCTCATTGCCAAGCCCGAAGCAATGCCAATCATATTTTGTTCAGCAATCCCTAATTCAATAAATCGTTCCGGATATCTGTCTCTAAAATAATTCATTCGCACTGATTCGCAAACATCAGCAGTCAAAGCAACTACTTCTTTATTCTTTTCGCCAGCAATTACTAATCCCTGACCAAAACCATCCCGCATTGAAGCCTTCGAGCTATTTTCTTGAAATAAATCAGGATTTAATTTAAGTTCTGGATTAAGCATAATAATTCAAAATTGTTATAGGTTTATTTTTAGTCTAATTCTGATTGAATTTTTCCTTTTAAGGAACGAAGTTGTCTTAAGGCTTCTTCTGCCTCAATTTTGTTTGGGGTTTTGCCATGCCAAAAATAATCCCATTCCATAAAATCTACCCCTTTTCCTGGAATAGTATGGCAAATAATCGCCACTGGTTTAACAAAAACCGATTTTGCTTTATACAAAGCGTTTATAATTTCTTCAAGATTATGACCGTCAACTTCTAATACTTTCCAGTTAAAAGCCTCATATTTTTCTTTTAAGGGCTCTAGAGGCATTACTTTTTCTGTAAAACCATCTATTTGAATATTGTTTCTGTCTATTATTACTGTAAGATTATCTAATTGATGTTTTCCGGCAAACATAATTGCTTCCCAAGTGTTTCCGCATTGATGTTCGCCATCGCCCATTAAACAATAAACCTGATAGTTTTTTTTGTTCATTTTTGCTGCTAAAGACATTCCAATTGCCTGCGATAATCCTTCACCAACCGGCCCTGACGAGGTTTCAATTCCTTTTAATGACAAACGACAAGGATGTCCTTGCAAAGAAGAATTTAATTTTCTTAAAGTGAAAAGTTTGCTTTTATCAAAATAGCCAGCATAAGCCAAGATGGTATAAATTAACGGCGCATAATGGCCATTGGAAATTACCACCCGGTCGCGTTCTGGCCAGTCAGGCTCTTTTGGCCGATAGTTTAAAATGCCGGAAAAGTATAAAGCGACATACTGTTCAACTGCCCCTAAAGGACCGGCGCAATGACCTGATTTTGCTTCAAGCAAAATTTCAATTATCTCTTGGCGAATTTGAGAACTTAATTCTTCTAAATCTTTTATTTTTAATTTCATATTTTATTTACCAAATTCTCAAAATATTTAATTTTTTCCTTTGGATTTTCGGTTTCAAAAATCGCTGAACCAATCGCAAAAATATTTGCTCCTGATTTTAATGCCTCCACGATAATCTCTTCGTTTAAACCACCATCGAGTTCAATATTAATTTTGGGATACTTATCTCTAAATTCTTTAATTTTATCCAAAACAAAATAACGAAACTTTTGGCCGGAAGGCCCGGGGTCAACTCCTAAAAGCACAACAAAGTTTAAAAATTTTATAAAATCTTTTAAAGAGGAAAGGGGTGTGTCAGGATTTAATGCCAAGGCTAATTCTACTTGATTTTCTCTGCAGATTTTCAAAAGATTGTCGAAATTTTTAATCGTCTCTAAATGGACAATTACTCTTTTTGGTTTAATTTCGAGCCAATCTAAAAGTTCTTTTTCTACATTTCTAATCATCAAATGAATTTCAAATCTTTTTCTAAAATGCTTTATTTGTTTCAAATCTTTAACTAG
>DAOSBJ010000004.1:24305-28644 GCA_035360795.1 Minisyncoccota bacterium | reverse complement strand
ACTTTGGTAAAAGTCAAATCAACAATTGCTGGCCTTATATCTTTAATAATATCTGAAGAAACTAAAGGTTCATTCGAGACGCCTAAGATATTTCGCCATTTTTCTTCTTTTGAGGCTTTAACCAGAATCTCGTTTATTTCTGCAACACTGGTTTCTTTTTGAGAAACAAAAGTAATGTCTGCCAATGAACCGCAACTAACCGGGACTCTAATTGCCAAGCCATCAAATTTTCCTTCTAAATTTTTTATTGCTTTGGAAATAGTTTTGGCAGCGCCAGTAGTTGAAGGAACAATATTTTGGGCTGCGGCTCTGCCTCTCAAAAAATCATCTCCTTTAGTTTGGCCATCAACTAAATTCTGAGTGGCAGTATAAGCATGAACTGTATTTAAAATTGCTTTTTTAATGCCAATTTTTTCTTCTAAAACTGCCAAAACTGGACTAACAGCATTGGTAGTACAAGAACCATTGGAAACAACTTCGAAATTATTTATTTCATTTTCATTAATTCCCAAAAGAATAATTCTGCCATCTTTTTCTTCTTCCCCTTTGGCAGGTGCAGTAATAATTACTTTTTTAGCGCCGGCAAGAATATGACTTTTCGCTAAATTATAATCTTCAAAAACGCCAGTGGCTTCGATCACTAAATCAATATCTAAATCTTTCCAAGGAAGATTTTTTGGGTCTTTTTCTTGAAAAAAGACTATCTTATGATTGGCTATTTGTATTTGGTTATCTTCTAAAATTTCGATTTCTTTATCATAAAATCCATAAACGCTATCGTGCTTTAAAAGATAAACCAAATTTTTTAAAGAGCCTAAATCATTAATGGCCACTACTTGCAAAGTTGGCTCTTCAAGCGCTTGCTTAAAAAAAGCGCGGCCAATTCTTCCAAAACCATTGATAGCAATTTTCATATATCTAAAAATTAAAAATTAAAAATTTTAAAAACTTAAAAAATTCACAATTGCTTGACCAAATTCCTGAGCGGCTAACGGACCATTGGCAGTAATAATTTTCCCATCTAAAACTACTGGTTGGTCAACATAAATAGCGTTGTTTTCTTTTAAAATTTTAATCGCGCTTTTGTCTAAAGGAGAAGACCAAATAGTGGCTCTTTTGTTTTCTAAAATTTTAGCTTTCGCCAGCAAGGCCGGAGCAATACAAATCGCAGAAACTAATTTATTTTCTTGATAAAAATCTTGGGCTAATTTTTGAAAATTTAAATTGTCTAATTCTTTAGTCATTCCCGGACCGCCAATAAAAATTACTCCCTCATAATCTTTTGTTTCAATTTCTTTGGCAGTTTTTTTAATTTCTACTTCACCGCCTTCGACGCCAACCGCCAATCCAATTTGAGAACTTGTCGTTTCGACGGTAAAACCATTTTTTTCCAAAATCTCTTTTGGTACAAAATATTCTTCGTCGCGAAAATCTTTAAAAGCGACAACCATTAAAATTTTTTTGTTCATTTTATTTGAAATTAAGTTATTTTGCGAAGGTAAGGTGGAAGTAATAGGCATAATTGATTTTTTGGAAACAAACCTTAAAAGAAGACCGGCTGTTAAAAGAACTATCCCTATCAAGAAAAAAATCCAAGCCAATTTATTTTTAGACATAGCTTCTAACTTATATTATAGAGCAAATTTCTTAAATAATAAATAGCAATTCCAAAAGCCACGGAAACATTTAAAGATTCCTTTTTGCCAGCCATTTTAATTTCTAAAATCAAATCAACTCTCTTTAAGATTTTTTTTGATATTCCCTTGACTTCATTTCCTAAAATTAAAGCAATCTTTTTCTTTTTTATTTTTTTCAGCTGAAAAAGATCTTTCGCTTTTTTGTTTTGTTCCAAAGCAATCAGAAAATAATCTTCTTTTTTAAGTTTTTCAATTAGCCGCCAATTACTGGCTATTTTTTCCCAATTAATGTAATTTTCCGCACCTAAGGCAACTTTTTTAACTTTTTCATTATCTGGAGTCGGAGTAATACCGCAAAGATAAATTTTCTTTACTCCCGCGCCATCGGCAGTTCTAAAAATAGCACCCACATTGTAGGTGCTACGGATATTATCCAAAATTACTATTAACTCTAACTCAGGATTGTTTTTCTTTTTATTCTTTTTTGTTTTCATTTGAAGAAATCCCTAAAATTTCTTCAAGCAAAGGTTTATCAAAACCTTTGACAATTTTCCCGTCAATGTCTATGACCGGCACTCCTGTTTGTCCTGATTTTAAAATCATTTCTTGGGCTTTAACTTCATCTCTGGAGACATCTATTTCTTCAAATTCAATCTTATTTGCTTTTAAAAATGATTTTACTGCCTGACACCATGGGCAAATAGGAGTTGAATAAACTATCACCTTCATAACAGTTTTTAGTTACAACTGGCGCTATTCGAATTGTCAGAAGTGGCATAATCAGCAGAAAAACTTGCGGCTGCTTGATTAGTTGTCAGTTTTGTTTGACAAAAAGAAGGTTGATTTTCAAAACCACAGCATAAAACGGTTTTTACTGCCTCGGCAGTTCTGCCGCCAAAATCAAACTCGCTCACCCTTTCGTCATTGAGAATTAAAGTAGGAGAACCAGTGACATTAAACTTTTTACCTCTTTCAAAATCTTTCTGAGCGTACACTATTCCCTTAGAAGTATCATTCATACAACTTGTTAATTTTGAAACATCTATTTTAGAAGAAACCAAACATTCATCTGACTTACCTTCTTTGATATAACAATCAATATAAGGCCAATATTTGTCAGGTTGTTCCTCTCTTAAACAAATCTGCCTTAAGTTCTCTGTCCCCTCTGCACCTCCGGGAGTATTGTTATCATGCATTGATAATATTTTGCCGTCAACAACCTCTCCCATATATTCTACTCTTATATATTGAGCTAATTGAGGAATATTTTTAACTATTTCATTTAAAACCCTCTGCATTTGTAAACCAAAAGGACAATGACTAACAACGAACGCTTCGAGGACCGGCGTTTCTTTTTTAGTAATTTCTTCGCAAGTTTTCTTTTGAGTTACTTCTGTGGTAGTTTCAGTTGTTTTCTGAGTTGCGACTATTTCTATTCCTTCAGGAAACAATAACCGACCATCTTTGGTAAGATAAGTATCGTATTTTTCCTCCCCTATTTTTAAAATAAATTTATAAACTCCGCTTTCTTCAGTAATTCCTTCAGCAGTGGCGGTTGCACCTTGAAGCAAATTTTTGTTAATGTAATCAACGGCTTTTAAAACCTTCGTTTCTTTCGGTTCATAAAGGTTAAATGATTTTAAGCCGCCGCTATAACTCAAAATGAATGATGCGATTATTAAAGCAATAATGATAACTTTCCAATTTGTTTGTGTTTTTGCCATATTTATTTATTTATTTTACCCGCCCAAATTTTGCTTCGCAAAACCTGAGCGGTTGATTTTACCAATTTACGACCATTTGACTAAAAAATAATTTTTCTTTCCCCTTTTAATTAGAAGGTATTTTTTAAAAAGACAAAATTTTTTTTCAATTATACTCTCTTTATTTGTAAATTGCAAGCCATTAATAAAAATAATTCCACTTTCTATATCTTGCCTTGCCTGCCTTTTGGAAAAAGAAGCGCCGCTTAAAACTAATAAATCAACCAAAGAAATCTTTTCCTTTCTTTCTATCGTTGAAACTTTCAACCCTTCAAAAGCAATTTCAAGTTCTTTTTCCGTAAGATTTTTAATCTTGCCATAAAACAAATCTTCGGAAATCTTTTTTGCTTCTTTTGCTTCTTTTTCAGAATGAACTAATTTTACCACCTCAAAAGCCAAAATTTTCTGAGCAGTCCTTTTTTCTGGTTGATTTTTTGTTTCTTTTTCTAATTTATCAATTTCTAATTCTTCCAAAAAAGTAAAATATTTTAAAAACTTTATCACTTCACTATCTGAGATGTTAAAAAAATACTGGTATAATTCATAGGGAGAAGTCAGTTTTTTATCCAACCATAAGGCTTTACCGCTAGATTTGCTTAATTTTTCGCCGCTTGAACTGGTAATTAAAGGTAAAGTAAAGCCGTAAACTTCTTTATTTCCCAATTTTTTAATCAAATCAATGCCTGAGGTAATGTTTCCCCATTGGTCGCTTCCGCCGATTTGGAGTTCGCAGTGATAATTTTTGAATAAATAATAAAAATCATAAGCCTGAACTAGATTATAACTAAATTCAGCAAAAGAAATTCCCGCTTCTAAGCGATTTTTTACTGATTCCTTGGCCAATAAATAAGAAACAGTAAAATGTTTTCCTACTTCTCTTAAAAAATCCAAAAATTTGAATTTTGAATGCCACCCGTAATTGTCTAAAATCAAAACTTG
>DAOSBJ010000004.1:17611-24205 GCA_035360795.1 Minisyncoccota bacterium | reverse complement strand
CTTTCGCCTGTTGGGTCAAAACCGCAATACAAAACAATCTTTTCTTTTGAAAGCTTTTTTTCTAAACCTTTTAAATTAGTTGCTTGATAAATCAAACCCCGAAATTCTAAACCGCTTAAAAAAGACATCATCTTTAAAATTAAAACTTATTTATTATAACATAATTTAAAAAAGAATAAAAAACTTTTCATTTTAAAAATGAATTTTACATTTTGTTATTTTGAAAACTTGACTAAATTTAAGAAGGCGGCAAGGGTAAAACAGTTAATTGTTTAATTTCTGACAAAGGAGAGAATAAACCGACTTTATCTTTTATTCTTAAAGCAAAATAAAAAGTAGAGGGGCTAGTAACTGGCAAATGTAGATAAGACAAAGACGAAAGAGGAAATGAAACTTTAAATTGTTTTTGACTAGAATCAAAATGCCAACTTCCCATTGACATTGAAATTGACGGCCATTGAATAAATGGTTGTTTTAATAAGGGATTGTTTTCTAAACTATCCTCTTCATTTTTTATAATATAAATAATTTCATAATTTAAGATATCGTTTAAATCTTCATCTCTTCCTTCATCAAAAGTAAAATATAAATTTGATTTAGTATCAGAAGTTGAGGTTAAAATTTCATCCTCTTTAAAACTGGCGGAAAAATTTTCTCCTCTTTTTGGAAAATGATAAAAGTGGTCTGGCTCAAAATGATAATGATGATTGTCTGGATAAATTAATCTCAGATAAGAAAAAATATGGCCATAAAAACCAATAGTTAGATAATCGCTTGAATTAAAAGCAGAAAAATTGCGGTTTTTGGTAGTGCCGCTAACTTCAATAATAAAATGGTTATCTTTTGGTAATCTGTCTAAACGGTAAGACCAACCTTGGGGCGCTCCTACAATATAACAATCTTCAGCCTTAGTAGCGAAAATTAAACTTCCTCTCGTATCTATATAACCTTGACAATTCTCATATTTTAAAACTAAACCTGAGTTATTTTGGTCTAATTCCCATGAATATTTATCGCCTAAGTAACTATCTTCTAAACTTTGATTAATAGGTACTTGCTGATTTAAATAAAAAGCCAGGGCAAAATATTTGTTGTTGGTTGAGGTGGTATTAGAGACAAAAGGAAAACTATCAATATCAAACTCAATCACAATTTTTGATTTTGTTTCGTCAAAATAATGCCAGGAAAAATTTTTGATATAAGGATTAAGAGTTTCGTTTTCTGTTGCTTCAACCGAAACACAATTTTCTAATATTTCATTTGGAGTCGGGCAACTTAAAACCTCAAAATCTTCTTGATTATTATCAGCATCTTTTGGCTCATTGGCTATCTTTTCCCTTTGAAGACTTTGCTGGGGTTCAGGATTTACAGTAGGTGCAAATTCGCTCTCTCTAACTTCTCCCCAACCAACCTTATCAACTATTTCTCCTAAAGGATTTTTCAAAATAATGGTATTATCTTTGGCTAAACTGTAATCGTCTGACCAGAGAGCATTATAGGTTGAAGAAACTGGTGATAAAATATTGCCAATTACAAAATAACTTTTGGCATTAATAATTTTTCCTTCTAAGACTGATTTTGTTACTAGACTGGAATAATCGCTGCCTTCTTTTGTTTTCTTCTGAAGATACCAATCGGTTAAATCAACTGAAAATTCATTTGGATTATAAAGTTCAATAAATTCATCTTTAACAACAATTTCTCCCTCTGAATCTTTACCCGCGATTTTAATTTCATTAATCAAGATTTTCGGATAAGAGATTGGTTCAGTGGTAGTAGTTGAAGGGGGAACAGAAGTTGTGGTAGTCGGCGAAACAGTGGTAGTTGTTGAAGAATCAGAAGAAGAACCGCCACTATTTTCAACATAACCAGAACTATTTTCTCTTTTTGGCGTGCCATTAATCTCGGAGCTCGTTTGCCAAGTTAAATCATTTTTTCTTTCCATTGTTCTTTTTGAAGCATTGTCGCCAAAAAGCCAATCACTTTCAGTAATTGCTTCATCTTGAAGCTGACATTGACTATCCAAAATTTTCAAACCCTCATTTTGATTGTTAATTGTTCCCACAAAAATATAATCAGCCTTTATTTGAGGAACAGAATTATCATCGGTTCTTTCTAAAAGAAAAAATTGATTTGGTCCTATTTTGGTGTTTAATGGTAAAACTATTTTTATTTGCGCTTCTTTATCTAAAATTTGCCAACCAGAAATATCTACTTCTTGATTAGAAATATTTTTTAATTCTATCCATTCGTTATTACTGCTTTCTGTCGTTCCCATCCAAGCAATCTCATTAAAAATAACTTTATTTCTCAAAGGAGATTGAACCGTGCTAAATGAACAAAGAGAAACCAAAGGAAGAGTGGTGGTGGTAGATCTGGCTGTGGTTGGGGGAGATTTAGTTGTGGTTGTGCTTTTGGTAGTAGTGGTAACTTTAGTAGTAGTTGTTGATTTAGTAGTAGAAGTTGATTTTGAAGGGGTTTTAGTAGTGGTAGTAGATTGTAAAATAGTAGGAGTTGACTTTAAAGAAGTAGAGGTTACAGATGAATTACTAGCCACCTGATTACCAAAAGTGGTGGTTGTTTCTGAATCAATTGACAAATCACTTTCTTTTAAAATATATTCGGGTTCTTTTTGAAATATATCAGCAATAAAACTATTGATTCCTTCAAAAATTGAAGCGACTAAATTTTTTTCGTTCTTTTTGACAAAATTTGGGTCTAATTTTGCTTTTTCCACTTCTTTAAAATATAAATCAATCACGCCGGCACTCGTTAAAATGCTTTTTAATCCCAATCGCTTAAAATAATCGTCTAATACTTTACTATCATTTAAAGTATATGTGGTAAAACCTGATTGCAGCCTCCAGTCTAAATAATTCTTTTTTGCCAAATGAAATAAATCACCTTTTTCATCAACCCCTAAAAGAAAATATTCAATTTCTCCATTTTTATTTATTTCTGGCACATCCTGATATTCTACCCGAGGTAATTTATATTTTGAGGGAGGAATAGTATCAGGCGATAAAAAATAATTATTTGAGTAGAGGGCAATGGCGTCAAAATGATTCTCTAAATTATTTTTCAAAGGAAATTGACTAAGAACGCTTAATTCATTTTTTACAGGTTGATAAAAACTTTCCTCTTTTCTGGCAGTATAATTTTCATAATAACTTACTGCTTTATCTAGAAAAGAAAGATGGACATTTTCTCTGGTATGCTCAGGAACAGACATATCTTGAATTAAATGGAGAATATGGCCTAAACTTTCAAAGGCTTTAATTCTATTTCCTTTGACATATTCATATATTGCTCTTTGCCAAGTATAATTAGTATTAGAAAAAACTGGACTTTTTATTATTGGCCCTATACTGGCTAAATATGCTGGGTCATAAAGCGCTTGAGCAAAAGGATTTTTCGCCCATTGTTTTGCTGTTAACTCTGGAAAAAGATATTGAATACCTAAAAAGCGCCAAGTTTTATTAAAAACCGGGTCATAAAAATGATTAACTGCCCTTAATTCATTGTCTTCTTCAATTGAGCCTTTCATTATTAATTGCTTTTCAGTTTCAGTGATTTTAGAAGAAGAGTAAAGATTGTAAAAATCAACCGCCATTTCAGTTAAAGTTGGATGACTGCTATAAGCGTCATAAGCTAAAATTTTAGATGGAAAAATAAAAAAAACTAAAATTATTAAAAAAACAGTTGGCTTTTTTCTCATATTTTTGCCCCCTGTTTTTATTTTGCGCCTTGACTAATCAACGTTTAAAAGGTGCGAAGTTAGAATTCAACAATTTTCCAAATGTTAGTAACTGGCTGATTTTCAAAATCTTTAATAATTTTTAATACCACTGTCGTTACGACTTCATTTTTATCATTTTTAATTTTAATATTATACCAATCACTAGTTATGTACTCACCAGTTTGGTTTTCTGGTTTCTTTAAATCTTTCATCATCTCACGCCACTGGCCACTTTTTTTAATCTGATTAAAAAGTTCAAGATATTTAGTCTGGAGATCTTTAGGAAAGTATCTTACCGCTAGTTCAATGTCATCTTTTTTAAGCGCTTCTAAAAACAAATTATAAGTTTCAAGAGGAGTTAAACCACCATAAACATCAGTCTGATATTTCTCTTTCTCTTTTTCAATTTGTTGGAGAAGGGTCTTTTGTTTTTTATTAAAGGTGAAATATCTCCCTAAATCAGAATAAGAATAAAAAAGAAAACCTCCAATTCCTAATAACAAAAAAATAACCAAAACTAAAAATTTTCTTGTTTTAAGAACTTTAAAAATTTGAATATTTTTTTTCATGGTGGGGATTTAGTTATTAATTCAAAAGATTTAGGAAAATGACAAAATTCTTTTTATTTTTCTTTGATTATTTTTTTTCGGCAGCGAGCACAGACCCGAATTTTTTTATTGGAATGAGGCAATTTAACCCAAACTAAATTTGGTTTTTGTTTATGAATTCTTGTCGGATCGTATTTTGATTTTATTTTTTTGTAAGAAGCGGCTTTCTGATAACTTTTACCGCAAATTTCGCAAACTCTT
This sequence comes from Minisyncoccota bacterium, assembly GCA_035360795.1. Classification (GTDB taxonomy): domain Bacteria; phylum Patescibacteriota; class Minisyncoccia; order UBA6257; family UBA6257; genus DAOOKJ01. The sequence goes on along the minus strand of DAOSBJ010000004.1, from coordinate 19,657 downwards.
GTCATATTTTTGGTTATTGCCTGCCCGCCTTGATTTCGTCAGTCAAGATGAAGTCGGACGGGGTTATTGGTTATTGGATATTTTTTATTTTTTATTGGGGTCTTTCAAAGCAAGGTCGAATTCAGCGAAAAAGGATAAGTGGGTGCTCGCGCTTTTATTCCAAGGAATAAAAGACTTGAACTCCCTTTAAACCTTATTTGACCTGAATCGTACCTTAACTTCTCAAGACCCCAAATCATTATAGCAAAAAATATTCAGTTTTCAAATTATTTAAATTTTTAAATTTTGAAAGTTCCCTTTAAAGGGCCAGAAAAGAAAAACAGTGGGGTTAAAACTTTTTCCGGCCCTGTAGAGGAAGCCTTCAAGCCCCACTGTTTTAATTCTTTAAAAATTATAAAGAAAATAAAATTCCTGTCAAGCCTCGTTTGTGGATAAGTTCTCTGGTTCTGTCTTTGGTTGTTCTTCTTGAATTTTTTCTTCCTTTGCTTCTTCTTTTTTCTTTGATTCTTTTTTCCTAATCGGAACTTTTCTTTTTGCTCCAGAAATTAATTTTGCTTTTATCAATAAATTATAGCAAGAATCTGTTGGCTGGATTCCATTTTTAAGCCAATAAGAAATTCTTTCGGTTTTCAGTTGAAATTTATCGGTTTTTGGATTCCACCAACCTAAAATTTCTTTTGCTTTGCCGCTTTTAACAGAAAATCGGGAGTCAATCGCAACCACCCGATAAATAAAATCTTTTTTTCTGCCCTGTCTTTGTAATCTTAAAGTAAGCATACAATAGAAATAAAAAATTAAAGATAAAAAATAAAAGATTAAAAAATAAAAAATCGAATTTGTTTTTAATTGTAGAGGATAAACTTTAAAAAGTCAAATTAGGCAATGGCTAGACTGCCAATAAAAATTTCCATCTTGAACAAAAGAAAAGCAAAACCAATCAAAATTATTAAAGCGCCTCTTAGAACTAATTCAGAAGTGACAATTGAAGCGATTCCTTTTTGCTGATTGATTATAATTCCAATTAAAGCAATTGTTCCCAAACTGATTAAAACAAAAGCCATAATTTGATTAAAAGACTGAATTTTTTCACGATTAGACTTTTCTTGAGTTAATTCTTTTAAAAGAGTTTCATCAGTTTCTTCGGTTTGACTGATAGCTGGAGATAAGGTAGAAGAAGTTTCTAAAGGCAATAAAGTAGTTGAAGTCTGAAGTGTTTCTTCTCCTTCTATTTGAGCAATCTCTGTCTCTTTTTTGGTTGTTGGCGGAATAGTCTCTAATTTAGAAGTAGTGGTTGTCTGCTTAATAGTAGTGAGAGTGGTCGAAACAGAAGTGGCGGGAATTTCTTTTGGTTTTTCTTCTGCTTGAGCGACTTTTGTTAAAGTTGAAGATTTTTTCATTGGCGAACCAAACATTTGGACAACTATAATTTTAGACGCATTGTCTCCAGTAATATCGCCGCTTACAACAGCAATGCCGATTTCTTCATATTTTTGATTTAAGAGATTGTCGCGGTGAGTTGGCGAGTTAAACCAAGCCCTTACTACTTCTTCGCTATCTAAAAAATTCATTGCCAAGTTTTCGCCAGCATAATGATAATCATAACCTGATTTTTCAATAAAATACCAAGGAGAAACACCAGTGGGAGAATAATGATTAAAGTACTTGTTTCTTATCATATCTTGAGCTTTTTCTTGGGCTGCTTGAACCAGAAAAGAATTTTCTTTTAGAGGCGGCAAACCGTATTGTTTTCTTAAATCATTAGTCAACTCTAAAACTTTTTGAGCGCTGACTTCGGCAAAGAGCGATGTTTGCCTTAACATTAAAATTTCAAAACTGAAAATGACTTTAACCAAAAGAAAAAGTAAAATAAAAACAGAAATCGCCTTATCTGTGATAATGAAAGGCTGTCCTTTGTTTTGTTCAGTTGGCCAAAAGAAATTGATGAAATTCATAATTTTATTTTACACTAAAAAACTTGAAATTGCTATTTTAATTTTCTCATTTTTGACTCTTTAATTATAGCACATTTTTTCTTTCTTGACAAGA
>DAOSBJ010000004.1:15739-17511 GCA_035360795.1 Minisyncoccota bacterium | reverse complement strand
TTAAAAAATATGCTTAAATTTAATTTATTAAAAAATATGAAAAAAGTTAATTATTGCCTTATTTTAGGCCTTTTTATTGGGGTCGGGATTTTTAGTTTTGGTTCAATAAAATCTGCTTTAGCAGAAACTTGCGTGGATACTACCAATATCTGCGATCTTACTATTTTAAATACCAACACCACTATTGACCCCGGAAACCCCTATACCATCACTGCTCGGGTCAGTTGTTCTAGCCCAAGAAAAATTGGTTTTCAGATAAGAAGTTATTCTTCCTGCTTTACTTCTTTTTATCAACCATCGAGTAATAGTTCTGATGGCTGGTATTCTCTAACCGGTACTCAAACATATCAAATCCCGGTTAATTTAAGTAATTGTGCTTCTCAATCAGGTATTACTCTCTATATTGATGCAGCACAGTGCGACCCTCAGAACAGCGGAAGTTGTGCTTGTACTTATAATCCTGAAAAACGTTTTGCTTCTGATACTCGCTCCTTAACTTTAAATTTTCAACAGGCTCAACCCTGCACCATCAACAGTTTCACTGCTAATCCCAGCTCAATTAGCTATAACAGTTCAACTAATTTATCATGGTCAACTTCTAATTGTAACTCTTGCACTGCTTATGCCAGCCCATATAATTCTTATTGGACTGGCTCACAATCAACCTCTGGAAATAAAACTGTTTATAATTTAACTCAAAATACTACTTTTACTTTATCTTGCAGTGGAAGCAATGGCTCTGATACAAAAAGTGTTATGGTTAATGTGGGAAGTGCTCCTGATTGCCGTATTACTTCTTTTTACGCTAATCCAAATTCTTTAACTGGAAGCGGCAATTCCAATTTAAACTGGTCTACTTCTAATTGTAATTCTTGTACTGCTTCTGCCCAACCTTCTTTTGGGGGTTGGACTGGTAATGTAAATGTTAATGGGTCTAAAAGTGTTTATTTGACTCAAACCACTTCCTTTACTTTGTGTTGTCAGGGTCAAGGTTCTAATAATTATGACAGCAAAACTATCACTGTTAATGTGAATGATTTGCCGACTTTAAATGTTTCTTGTTCTGCTTCTCCAAACCCAGCTCAAATCAATCAAACTGTTACTTTTACTGCCAATGTCTCAGGTGGAATTTCTCCTTATTCTTATTCTTGGTCAGGTGCTGTTTCTGGAAATTCTTCTGCGGTTTCAAAGACATTTAACAGCGCTGGCACTTATACTGCTTATCTTACAGTTTATGATAATGCGTCTCAGTCAAAATCTACTTCTTGTTCGGTGACTGTTAACGAAATCCCGGTAATTCGCTACGCCTGTAATACTTCTACTTGGCAATGTTATCAATCTTCAACTGGACAATATACATCTTTAAGCGCTTGTCAAGCTGATTGCCAATACATTCCTCCCCCAGTCACAAGATATGCTTGTAATACTTCTTCTTGGCAATGTTATCAATCTTCAACTGGACCTTACACATCTTTAAGCGCTTGCCAGGCTGACTGCCAATATGTACCGCCTCCTCAAATTCGTTATGCCTGTAATACTAACACTTGGCAATGTTATCAATCCTCTAGTGGTTCCTATACTTCTTTGAGCGCTTGCCAAGCTGATTGCCAATACATTCCTCCCCCAGTCACAAGATATGCTTGTAATACTTCTTCTTGGCAATGTTATCAATCTTCAAGTGGACAATATACTTCACTGAGCGCTTGTCAAGCAGATTGTGTCCAACCAGTTGTTCGTTATGCTTGTAATACTTCTACTTGGCAGTGTTATCA
>DAOSBJ010000004.1:5902-15639 GCA_035360795.1 Minisyncoccota bacterium | reverse complement strand
TGTTATCAATCCTCAACTGGACAATATACATCTTTAACTTCTTGTCAAACTAATTGTCAGCAACCTTTAAATTGTCAGATTACTAATTTTACTGCTAATCCAAATCCAGTATCTTCTGGTGATAATACAATTTTAAACTGGAATTCTTCAAATTGCAGTTATTGCAATGCTTCTGCCAGTCCGTCTAATACCTATTGGATAGGCAATAAAGCCATTAATGGCTCAACCATTGTTTATAATTTAACTCAAGTTACTACTTTTAACTTAACTTGTTATGGTCAGAATAATACTGATACAAAAAATTTAACTGTCAATCTTAGTCAGAATCCTTCATTAAATGTTTCTTGCTGGGCTTCTCCTAATCCAGTTCAAATAAATCAAAACGTAACTTTTTATAGTTCTGTTTCCAATGGCTCTGGCAATTATTACTATTATTGGTCTGGCGCTGCTTCTGGAAATGCTGCTTCCTATTACCGCAGTTTTTCCTCAAATGGCACTTATTGGGCTTATTTAACTGTTACTGATTCTTGGGGCAGAACTGGCTCTGCTTCTTGCTCAGTTTATGTTGAAGGTCAAAATTACAATTATCCGACTTTAGATTTCTGGGCAGATAAATATTCTTTAATCAAAGGAGAATCGACTTATTTGCGCTGGACTTCTTCCAATACAAATTATTGCACCGCTTCAAATGGTTGGAGCGGAAGCAGATTAACTAATGGCTATGAATTGGTGAGTCCAACTAGCCAAACTACCTACACTTTAACCTGTTATGGAAATAATGGTTCTGTGACCAAATCTTTAACAATTTATGTCAGCGAAGGACAAAACATTGGTTTAACCAAATTAGGAAGAAATCTAACAAACGGCGATAGAAGTTATGAAAAGACTATTAGATTGGCAGACGGCGAAGTAGCAGAATTTTATCTTGCGGTTTCAGCAATAAATAGTGATTTAACCAATGTCGTAATTAAAGATATTTTGCCTCAAAGTTTAACTTATATGAACGGCACCACTAAAATCAATGGTGTGGTTCAACCAGATACTATTGCCAGTACTGGTCTGTCTTTAGGAAACATTAGCCGTGGTACTTCGAAAATTATTACTTTTCAGGCTTTAAGCTCAGCCCCCGGGTACTATCTCAGTCAAACTAATACTGCTGAGGTCACAGCCAATGGCCAAAACAAAGTCACGGATACTGCCACAATCGTTTTTGGAATGGTTTTAGGCGCTGCGACAGTTAAAACCGGACCAGAAGATTCATTATTAATGATGCTTTTGATTAGTTTTGGTTTGGCTTCAGTTCTCTTTTACTATTTCACTTATAATCCCAAAGGTAAATTAGTCTTTAATATCATCCAAGAATCAATCAGAAATTATCACTTTGAAAGAACCCGTCAAAAATTGCTCAAAAGAAAATAACAAATAAAAATTTAAAAAAACAAAAACCCGGGTTTTAATCCGGGTTTTTGTTTTTGGGTGGCTAGAGGGATTCGAACCCTCACCAAGAGTTCCACAGACTCTCGTGCTAACCGTTACACCATAGCCACCATCATTCAATTTCTGCTCCTAAGTTTTTTAATCTCTCTTTTATATTTTCGTATCCTCTTTCAACTTTGTCAATATTTCTAATAATTGATTCACCTTGGGCAGTTAGAGCCGCCATTAAATAAGCAAATCCTGCCCTTAAATCCGGCACTTCTAAATCTGCACCAGAAAGTTTGGTTGGGCCGGTAATAATGGCACTGTGATAAAAATCTCGATTGCTAAACCGACAGGGTTTTGAGCCTAAACAATGGGTTGTAAGTTCAATTTTGGCTCCCATTTTGTTTAAAGCCTCTGTGTAGCCAAAACGATTCTCGTAAACTGTTTCGTGAACAATAGAAACTCCCCTTGCTTGAGTTAAAACAATTGTAAATGGTTGTTGCCAATCAGTCATAAATCCCGGGTGAACATCAGTTTCTAGCACAACTGAATGCAGGTCATTAGCAGAATAAAATCTAATACCATCTTTTTTCAATTCAAAATCGCCGCCAACTTTTCTCACCCAATCCAAAAAAGTCAAAATAGAACGCTGGTCAATTCCTTTAACCAAAATATCGCCTTTGTTTGCCAAGGCAAGGGAAGCGAAAGAAGCCGCTTCTATTCTGTCGGTCATTATGCGGTAATAACTTCCCTTTAATTTATTAACCCCATTGATTATCCAGGTGCGATTAACATCTTGATAAATCACTGCTCCCATTGATTGTAAAAACAAAGCCAAATCTTCGATTTCTGGTTCAATAGCCGCATTTTCAATCACGGTTGTCCCTTTGGCTAAAACCGCTCCCATAATAATGTTCTCTGTGGCACCCACACTTGGATAAGGCAAACGAATAATTGTTCCTTTTAAACCATCGGCTTCTACTTTATAAACTCCATCTAAACATTCGATTTTAGCGCCCATTTCTTCATAAGCATTAACGTGAAAATCAACTGGTCTGGCGCCAATGGTGCAACCGCCTAAAAAAGGAACTTCGGCTTTTTGAAATTTATGAATTAGGGGGCCGAAAAACAAAATCGGAGTTCGATTTCTGCCGCTATATTCTATCGGCACTTTATAATTATTAAGAGTAGAAGGGTCAATTTCTAAAACATTTTTTTCAAGCCATTTGCATTTTGCGCCCAAAGCCTGGCAAATTTCCATAGTAATTTCAACATCGCCAATTTTGGGAATATTTTCCAATACTGATTTTGAATCAGCCAACAAAGCAGCAATCATTACTTTTGTGGAAACATTCTTTGCTCCTGCCAATTCAATTTCTCCTTTTAAAATTGTGCCACCTTTGACCTTATAAGCATTTTCCATAAAAAGTATTTTTAATTGTTCTTCATTATACTTGAAATTCTCTTTTCTTTCAAGAAAAATTTTGCTATCATAAAATAGTTTATAATAATTCAAATTATTATATACAAAATACAGGATACAGAATACAGGATACAGGATATAATGCCCCTCGTAGCTCAACGGATAGAGCGCGGGCCTTCTAAGCCTGAAATAGAGGTTCGATTCCTCTCGGGGGGACCCCCTAAAAATTAGCAAACAATCGGGATATGGGGCAATAGCTTCCGCCTAAATTGTTCGGGGACTGGCCTAATGGTAAGGCGTCTGGTTTGGGACCAGAAGATTGGCGGTTCGAATCCGCCGTCCCCGACTTTGAAAATTTTAGCAAGTGAAGAAGCAGGTGTTCCCAGTTTGAATCTGGGTATCCCGACTAATCAAAGGAGAACAGTTCTCCGTTAAAAATCAAAGGAGAACAGTTCTCCTTTAAATTTTTTTGGTGATTTTTAAGAGAGCGGAAATAAAAGCCGCTTCTTTTAAATTAGTCTTAAAATCTGAACTGACTTCAAATATTTCTTTAAAAGATTCTTTTAATTTTTCTTCTAATTTTTGATTTACTTTTTCTTCAGACCATTTTTCATTTTTTTTGTTCTGAAGCCATTCAAAATAGGAAACAATTACTCCGCCAGCATTAGCCAGAATATCTGGGACAATCTTAATTTCTCTTTTCTCTAAAATTGGATAAGTCTCTTCTGTGACTGGACTATTAGCCATCTCAATTATTACTTTTGCTTTAATTTTATTAGCGTTTTTTTGACTAATCACATTTTCTAAAGCCGCTGGCACTAAAATATCAACTTTAAGTTCTAAAAGTTTCTCATTTGAAATAATTTTTCCTTTTTTAAAATCTGTAACTTTATTTGTTTCTTTTTTTATTTTCATTACTTCTTCTGGATTTAGACCGTTTTCATTATAAATTCCGCCTTTTGAATCAGAAATTGCCACAATTTTATAATTTTTTTCAAAAGCAATTTTTGAAAAATAATACCCGACATTGCCAAATCCTTGAACCGCGATTGTTTTATAATCTTTATTTAAATTTTTTAGCAAATTTTCCATTACAATCACCCCTCCTCTACCGGTTGCCTCAGTTCTTCCTAAACTGCCACCTGCTTCAACTGGTTTTCCCGTAAAAGTAGCCGGTGATTTTCTACCAATAGTTTTTTCGTATTCATCAAGCATCCAAAGCATTATTTTAGAATCAGTGTTTACATCTGGCGCCGGAATGTCAATTTCTTCTCCAATAAAAGGAGCAATTGCTTTAGTATAACCCCGAGATAATTTTTCTAATTCTCCTTCAGAAAGTTCTTCTGAATTAACAATTACTCCTCCTTTACCGCCACCTAAAGGTAAGTTATTAGCTGCGCATTTTAAAGTCATCAAAATTGATAAGGCAATTACTTCTTCGCGAGAAACAGTTGGATGAAATCTTATTCCTCCTTTGTATGGGCCTAAAACATTGCTATGTTGACTTCTAAAACCAATAAAACTTTTTATAACTCCATTATCCATTTTCACCGGAATTTTTACTTCAATCACTCTGTCTGGTTGAATTAAAAAATCAATTTCTTCTTGACTCAAATTTAATTTTTTGCCAGTTTTTCTTATTAAATCCTGGGCTGTTTTTAGCATCTCGTTCTGAGCATTATTCATATTTTTATTGCTTTTAATTTAACCGAACATTAATAATTCTGGTTTAAAAATCAAAAGTACTCCTATTAGAAGCATCAAAATTCCGCCTATTAAATGAGAAAACCGCGAATATTTATTGGTCACTCCAGTTAATCTTAAAGTCAACATTGCGCCGATAAAAACAATCATATCATCAAGCATAAAAACAAAAATATATAGAAGCATATAAAGATAATACTGCCATTTTTCTAAATTACTCAAAGCCAAAATTTGAGTGAAAATTACCGGAAAACCAGCTGAACAAACTAATTCGATCAAATTTACGGCTGCGGCTAAAGCAATAATTCCAATTAGAGATAAAAGAAAGCCACGACTTGAAACTACCTGCTTCATTTTTTCAATAATTGTTTTCTTTTGACTGGTACTGGTTACTTTACAGCTTGCTTCTGGATTAGTGAAATAATCTTTTAAATTATAAACGCCACTTAAAATCGCTACTAATCCCACAATAATTCTTATCCAAAAAATAAAGCCTAAAAACAAAATTAGATTAAGCCAAGCAGTCATAAAAAGAAAATAAACTCCGGCTGAAGTGGCGATAAAAGTCAGGCCTAAAACCCACATTTTTTTTCTATCCTCCATTTTCAAAAGCAGACTGATTAAAAATATCAAAACCCACATTGCGCAGGGATTAAAACCGTCAAGTCCGCCTAAAATAATTGCTAAAACAGGCAAAGATAAATTCTTTGTTTCTATTTCGCCGAAAAAAGGAATTTTAATTTTTTCCGGCAAAGGTTTTTCTTTGCTTGATTCTCCAAAATGAGTAAAACGAGTCAGAATTTTCCCTACTAAGTCAGGGCATTCTTGTTCTAAATAACAATTAATTGCCTCCTCAATAGCTTTTCCAGAAATCTTTTCGTTTCGCCAACCAATAATAGTTTTTTCACCTATCACTAACATTGGCAAAGCCGGACTCTCGATATTTAATTCCTCAACCACTTGTTTCAAAATCTCGGCATTTTTATCTTGGGAAACATTTAAATAGGTGATTTTAAAATTAGAATATTGGCTTTTGATTTTGTTTAAAAAAACTTTTTCCTGAGAGCATAAAGGACAACCTTCTGTCCAAAAAAGATAGGCCCTAATTTCTTTCTGATTAACTAAAGTAGTAGAAGATGATTGTCTTTTTGTGGTAGCGATTCTATCACTAAAAACAATTTCTTTTACCCAGTCCGCGCACTCAGCATTAAGACATTTTAAAATTAAATCCTCAATCTGTTTACCAGTAGTTTGGTCGTTGTAATAACCGACAATTGTTTGATTATTAATAATAGTTAAAGGAACACCCGTAATTTCTATATTTAATTTCTTTCCTATCTCAACCAATAAATCTCTATTTTCTTTGTTATTCCAGACTTCAAAATCATAAACCCTCAATTGAGGATATTTAATTTTTAAAGATTCTAAAAACGGTTTCTCATCTGCACAATGTGGACAGCCCTGACCCCAAAAAAAATAAAGATTAACTTCTTTTTGCTGAGCAAAAGAAGACTTATTAGCAAAACCCAAAACTATAGATAGACAAATGACAGTTATTAGAAGATATTTTTTTTTCAAATTCATCTTAATTTTTTAAACTCTTAAGATAAGAATAACTAGACAAAGCGGCTAAAGCCCCTTGGCCAGTTGCCAAAACAATTTGTTTATAAGAAAAATCGCAAACATCGCCAGCAGCAAAAATTCCTTTTTTTGAAGTCGCCATTGTTTTTGGATTAACAATAATCTCGCCCTTTTCATTTAAATTAACCGATCCTTTCATTAATTCGGTATTTGGTTTGGTGCCAATTTCTACAAAACAACCATCAATTTCTAATTCTTTAATTTCTTTAGTTTTTCTTTCCTTAAAAACAATCTTTTTTAATTCCTTATTTCCTTCAAACCTTAAAACTTCAATGCCAGTAATTACTTTAATTTTTGGTTGGCGATAGATTTCTTCTTTCAAAATTTCATCACAAGTCAAATTTTCCAAATATTCTAATAAATAAATTTCCGAAGCAAATCTTAGAAGTTCAATTGAGGATTGGACCCCAGAGTTTCCGCCGCCAATCACTGCCACTTTTTTTCCTTCAAAAGTCTTTGCGTCGCAAATTAAACAGTAAGACAAACCTTTGCCCAAAAACTTTTTTTCATTTTTAATGGCTAATTTTTTTGGGGCAGCACCAGTAGCTAGAATAATTGCCAGACTCTCGAATTTACTATCTTTTGTCTCCACCCTAAATTTGTTATTCAACTCTTCTATCTTTACTACCTCCTCATAATTTTTTATCTCAATTTCGTTTTGGATTAAATGGTGGTAAAAATTTTTTAGTAAATCTTTGCCATTTATCTTTGGAAAACCAGGATAATTTTCTATTTTTGAGGACAGTCCAACCTGACCCAAAAATTCTTTTGTAATTAAAAGAGTTTTTAGTTTCTTTCGCGAAGCATAAATTCCAGCCGTAATTCCTGCAGGGCCGCCACCGATAATAATTAAATCATACTGCTCCATATTTTTCTAATAACTTATCAATTTTTTCCTTTTTCCAGCCATTAACTACTTCATTGTTAATTAAAATTACCGGGATATTTTTTTGGCCGGAAATTTCTTCCATTTCTTTCCTTTTTTCTGGCTGTTCATACAAATCAATTTCTTCAAATTGAATGTCTTTTTTGGTTAAATAATCTTTTACTAAATAACAATAAGGGCAATCCGGAGAAGAATAAATTAAAACTTTTACCATACTAAAAACTTCTAAATTTTTATCTATTATCTTATCACAAGTTTTATTATTGATAAAGTTTTTGATTGCTAAAAACAAAAATTTCGTTTATAATAACAACGAATAAAAGGGAAAAGGGCTTATAGTACAATGGTAGTACACCGCATTCGCATTGCGGAGATGCGAGTTCGATTCTCGCTAAGTCCACTCCGTTAAAAATCCGCTAACAATCAAATCAATTGCTTGTTTTTCGGTCAAACCTCGCATACGTAAATAAATCAATTCTTCTTCAGAAATTTTTCCAATCGAAGCCTCGTGAGTTAACTGGGCTTTTTTATTTTCGCAAACCAAATTAGGAATAAGAGAAATTTTCGAGTCCTTATCAATTAACAGCCCTTGACAATCTAAATGCCCCGTGCTCTTATTTAAAGCGAGAATCTTTGAAATTCCTTCAATTTTGCTATGTTTATCAGCCACTAATCTTAATCTAATTACTCCCCTTGAGTTTGCTCCTTTTAATTTTAGAACTTCTTCAAATTTGACCTTAGTATTTCTTCCTAAAAGATTGATATTTAAATTTAAGTCACTGTTTTTTTCTGCTTCAATAAAGGTTCTAAAAAAAAGATTTTTAGAAGAATGAGTATTTTTATAATTATAAATTAATTGGCTATCTTTTCCTAAATAAAATTCATAATCTGATTCAACTATTTCTTTTGGGCCCCACCAATGGGAATGAAAATATTGTAGTTTTGCCCCTTCTTTTAAAACAATCTTTCCTTTTGCCTTATGGCTAGCGCAGAGATTTTCTTTTAAAGCATTGCAAATAACATTACTTTTGATTTTTAGACCTTTTTCTATTATTAAAAGATTCTCTAAATTTTGTTGAGCTTTATAAGTATTTAAACTAAAACAAGTTAATAAAGGAAAATCAACTTGTTTTTTTACCCAAATAAAATAGCCCTCTTTGGGTTTTTCTGAAAAAAACTTTCTTGTCCAGGGAATTTTTTTATAAGCCTCTGGGCTTGTTAGAATCTCAACTCCTTCTACTTTTGAGATTTTTTTAACTATATGGTCTATCTGAAGAAAATGGACATTTTTTACATTTTTCATAGCCGTATTTTTTTATGATCTTTAAAATTTTCTGATAATCTTTGCTCTGACAAATAATTTTCCCGTCAACCATTACCAAAGTTTTTGTTGGTTTTAAAAATTTAATTACTTGGCCATTATGAGTTATAAATAGAGTTGCCACCTTTTTTTGAATTATCTCTTTTTTAATTGTTTTAGCAATTCTTTCAAGATTTTTTATATCTAGACCCGAGTCAATTTCGTCAAAAATTACCAATTTTGGTTTTAAAGAAAGTATTTGCAGCAGTTCAGATATTTTCTTTTCTCCGCCTGAAATATTGGCATTTAATTCTTTTAAAAGAAGTTGAGATTCCTCAGGCTTTAAAAAATTTAAAATCCTTGTTTTTTGAATTATTTTTAAAAAATCCTCTAATTTTACTCCTTTAACTAAAGGCGGCGCTTGCCAACCTAAAACTATTCCTAAATTTGTTCTTTTTTCTGGCGGAAGACTATCAATTTTCCGATGATGATAATAAATTCCCCCTTTAATGATTTTATATTTAGGATTGCCAGCAATCGTTTGAGCAAGCACGGTTTTTCCAGAACCATTAGGTCCTAAAAGAGCCACTGTTTCTCCTTTTTGAATTTTCAAATTAACGCCTTTTAAAATTATTTTGGCATTTCCTTTTACCCAAAGATTTTTTATGTTTAGGAGCATATAATTTAAGAATAATTGTCTTTAATCCACTTTTTATCCCCAACGGGCTTATTTTCAATGTTTCACACATTGTTTCACACAATGTTGGGCGTGAAACAATTTTAAGCCTAAAACTTAAAGCGAAAATAGGTTTTTTGGCTTAACCATGCGACAGATAGCCTCGAAAGCCTACTTGTCGCATGGTTAAGCGATTTTTTGCCATTCATTGTTTCACATATTGTTTCACACATTGTTTCACGTGAAACATTTTACTAAAATTCTAAGAATTCGTCTTTATAATATCTAATTATTGGCTTACTTTGAAAATCTTTTAATTCTATAGCCACAAAATCAAATCTCCAAGGTTGGTTTTCAAGTCTTTTGAGACTCAAATAACTTAAAATTATCCTTTTAAGTCTTTGAATCTTTTTTGTTGTTAATTCTTCTTCTGGCTCTATTGCCAAAGAGCCGTCTCTTAATCTTGTTTTTACTTCAATAAAAACAGTTTCTTTAGTTTTTTTATCATAAGCCACAATGTCAATCTCGCCCCACTTCTTTCGAAAATTTCTTTCTTTTATTAGGAAACCATGGCTTTTAAAATAATCAAGGGCTAATTTCTCGCCATAGCCTCCTAATTCTAAATGTCTCATTTTATTACTTTACCAAGAATATGAGTTTTTTCAAGATAGCCAAAATATCGAGA
>DAOSBJ010000004.1:0-5802 GCA_035360795.1 Minisyncoccota bacterium | reverse complement strand
TTTCTTGACTTTCAAAATTTTTTAAGATAAAATGGAGGGAAGATCGCCTGAGGCGGTCTTTCTTAATAAATATGCTTAATTTAAAAAATATCAAACCTTTTATTAGGCAAATTGCCGAAGAAAAAAGCATTCCTGAAGAGAAGGTAATTGAGGCAATAGAAGGAGCTTTGGCTGCTGCCTATAAAAAAGAATATGGGAAAAAACCCCAAATTGTCCGGGCAAAATTAGATATTAACACCGGCAATGTTGAATTTTTTCAGGTTAAAATAGTGGTAGAACCATCAATGCTAATTCAGGAGGGTGAGGAAGAACTTCTTCAAAAGGAAGAAAAATTCGATAATTTAGAAACTGAGATTGATTTAAAACCAAAAAAAATTAAATTCAATCCAGAAAGACATATTCTTCTAGAAGAAGCACAAAAAATAAATCCTGACCTCAAACCATTAGACGAGCTTATTACCCCTCTAGAAGTAAAAAGTGATTTTTCCAGAATCGCGGTCCAGACCGCCAAACAAGTAATTTTACAAAAAATTCATGATATTCAAAAACAGATTATCTTAGAAGAATTTAAAGAAAAAGAAAATAAAATTATTAGCGGCGTAATTCAAAGAATTGAAAAAAGAAATGTTTATGTTGATTTGGGGAAAACTTTTGGCATTATGCCTGCTTCTGAAGGAATTCCCGGAGAACATTATCGAGTTGGGGAAAGAAAAAAATTTTATGTTTTAAAATTAGAAGACAGGGGAGAAGGGCCAGTAATTTTTCTTTCCCGTTCTCACCCAAAATTTGTCTCAAAACTTTTTGAAGCCGAAGTACCTGAGATTGCCGAAGGAATCGTAGAAATAAAATCTATTGCCAGAGAAGCAGGAAGCAGAACAAAAATTGCCGTTTCCTCAAAAGACGAAAACATTGACCCAGTCGGCTCTTGTGTTGGCCAAAAAGGCATTAGAGTGGCAACAATTATCGATGAATTAAATGGAGAAAAAATTGATATTATTCCTTATTCTGAAGAGCCTTCAAAATATGTTGCTTTATCTTTAGGGCCGGCGAAAGTCTCGGAAACAGAAATTATTTCCGAACGCCGAGAAATTAGAGTCTTTGTGCCGCCAGACCAAATTTCTTTAGCAATTGGCAAAAATGGCCAGAATGTAAGACTAGCCGCTAAATTAACTGGATGGAAAATAGATGTGCGTTCAGTTTTAAATCCAGAAGAAACTATTCAAGGAGGAACCGCAGAAAACAGAGAAGAAAAAGAGTAAATTAAATTGTTATTATTTTTTATTTTTTATTTTTGATTTATTATGAAATACACCATTACTAATCAACCGAATTCAATCGTAGAAATCAAAATTGAACTTAATAAAAATGACCTTTTGCCTTTTGAGGAAAAGGCCTTAGCAGAATTGGCAAAATCAGTTCAAATGAACGGCTACCGTCAAGGCAAGGTTCCCTTGGAATTGGCAAAAACAAAAATATCTCCCACAGAATTAGCAGAAAAAACCGCCAGTTTTGCAATTGAAGAAATATATCCAAAAATAATTCTAGAAGAAAAAATTAACGCTTTAGGTTATCCGGAAGTCAGAATTACAAAAATTATTCCAGACCAAGAAATAGAATTTCAAGTTAAAGTTGCTCAATTAAAAGAAATACTCTTGCCTGACTATAAAAATATTGCCAAGGAATTTAAGAAAAAAACAGAAATTTCGGTTTCGGAAAATGAAATAGAAGAAACCTTAAAATGGATTTATTTAAGTAGAAATAAAAACGCCAAAGAAGGAGAACCTTTAAAAATAGACGATGAATTTGCTCAGTCTTTAGGAAACTTTAAGGACCTCGAGGATTTGAAAAAAAATATTAAAGAAGGACTTCAAATGGAAAAGGAACAAAAGGAAACAGAAAAATGGCGAATTGAATTATTAGAAAAAATTATGGAAAAAATAAAATGGGATTTGCCGGAGATTTTAGTTGAAACCGAAATTCAGAAAATGATTGAAGAACTAAAAGTGAGATTGGAAGAAATGAACCTGCCTTACGAAAAATATTTGGAACAAATCAAAAAAACCGAAAAAGATTTAGAAAAAGATTTAAGAGAAACAGCAGAAAAAAGAGTAAAAATTGGTTTGATTTTAAGAGAAATAGCATTAAAAGAAAAAATTTCTGTTTCTGAAGAAGAAGTGCAAAAAAGAACAGAAAAAATTATTAGTCAAATTTATGACGAAAATCTAAAAGAAAAAATTAACCCAGAACAATTAAAAGAATTTGTTGCTAATTTGATTGAAAACGAGAAAGTTTTTTCCTTTTTAGAAAACCAATCAAACCCCCAATAATCCATTTGAAAATTAAATAAACAACTGAGATTAAGGAAAGGGTAAAACCGACTTTGTCCCAAAAATTATAGCCATATTTTAAAGTCACTTCGTTTTGAAAAGGAATAACCATCATAAACGAGGGACTGATTAAGAATGGACCTTTGGCGCCAGTCACCTTCCAACCAGGAAAATAACTGATTTTAATCAAATGGGGCTGGCCTAAATTCTGAGTGGTAAAAGTTAAACTATCATCTGAAATTGAAATTACTTCAACTGAGTCCTCTCTTGGCTCGGTTTTTTTAATAGA
The DNA here is from genome assembly GCA_035360795.1 of Minisyncoccota bacterium. Lineage (GTDB taxonomy): Bacteria > Patescibacteriota > Minisyncoccia > UBA6257 > UBA6257 > DAOOKJ01. Next base: position 3,186 of record DAOSBJ010000004.1, on the reverse strand, counting down.
ATTTTTAATTGTTTGAAACTCTTTATGGTTTTGGTAGAAAACTATTGGTTTTTCAAAATTCATTCCCTTATACCAAGAAATTGACTCGTCTATCCAGTCTTTAGTTTTTGGTTTTAAATCAATTTCTTTTAAAACTTCGACTATTTCTGAATCGGGAATTTTATAGATTGCAAAATCATTAACCTCTTTTAATTTTTCAAAATATTTCTCTGATAATTGTTTAATCTCTGGAGTATAAGCAACAAAATAATTAGCGCCAAAAAACTTTAGATGTTTTGACCCATTTTCGAAATTAAAGGCCGGGTATTCAAATCCAGCCACCGCAGAAGTTGGAGTTTGAGTAGTTTCTGCTTGATTTATAAAATGGAAATAACTGGAAATTCCTGATTCAATTAAAAGACCCTCAAAGGTAGGTTTACCAGTCCAGATCGGCAAATTCTCTAAAATTCTTGGCGTGCCAAATTTATCGTATTCTGACCGATATTCCCACATTACTCTTCCATCTGGCAAACTTTTAAGATATTCATTTAGTTCAACGACTTTATTCCATTCGCCTTTTGCCTCAAAGCCCTCGTAGTTCCACTTTAGCCAAAAAGGAATAAAAGAAATCGTAGAATTCAAATATCCAAAAATCAAAAAATAAGAGGTGACTATTAAAAATAGAGAAAAAATAAACTCATTGATAAAAATTTTCTTTCTTTGAAATAACTTTGCTGTCTTTTCTTGAAGAAATTGATAGCCAGTTCCTACTCCAATAGCAGAAATAATTATCATTGTCATTAAAAAAAATGGCAAAAAACGAGTGTTCCAAATACTAGAATTATTTAAAACAAAATAAGGAACTAAAGCCGCTATTAATATTAAAATAAAAACCAGAATTTTCTTTCTCTTCTCTTTGAAAAACAAACTAAAAATAATGGTTAAAACTGCGATAATTTCAAAAATAATCAAGGTTGAGGGAAAGAGTTCGTCTAATTTGATAGTTCTAGTCCAATTCATTTTGGCAGTATAAGGCAAAAGCATTAAAAATGGCAAAGACCAGAAGGCGCTCAAAAGAAAACCTAAACCATAAACTTTTAAAAGATAGAAAAAAACTTCTTTTGCGTTCCTCTTTATTACCGATTCAAGAAAGATTAAAAAACCAAAAATTACCGCCATTATCACTGAAAAGGGATGGATTACCGCCATTAGTGACAGAAGCAAAGAATTAAAAAGCCAAAGATTTTTCTTCTCTTTTCCTTTAATAAGTAAAGCGGCGAAAACAAAGAACAAACCAAAGCCTAAAGAATAAGAAAATTCTCCAGCCAAAGTTGAAGGAAAATTTCCACCATAAATAGTAAATTTTTCCAAAAAAATAAAAAAAAGGGAAAAAACACTTCCTAGAACAGGAATTGGATATTTAAAATCTAAAATTTTTAAACATAAATAGACTAAAATTGGTAAAAGCAAAGTTCCTACGAGAGTGGCAATTTTAAGACCGATATTCCAAGGAATCAATTGAATTTTATTGAAAAAAGCCACTAAATAATATAAAAAGGGAGGATAAAAATACAAAAAGGGAAAACCGGCATACCAATCAGGCGACCACCACTTTAATTTTGGGAAAATCTTGCTCGAATAATAAGCAACATAATTATGAGAGCCAGTATCTCCTCCAGAAACTAAATTGTTAGATAAAACCAATCTAAAAGGTATTTTACTGAAAAGAAAGAAATAAACTATTCCTAAAATTATCACCGAAACTATTAAAGAAACTAGATTCGCATTATTTTTCTTTATTATTGATTTCATAATGATGGAATTTAATTTTTAAGATTTCAAAAAACATTTTAATAATTCCTTTCATTTTAAAAGTTGACTTGGCAATATCTTCCTGCTTAATTTTAATTGTTTTGACCTTAAAACCTAATTTTTTTGCCAGATATAAAATTTCGACATCAATGGCAAAACCTTTACTAAAAGACAAATTAAAAAGCTCTTTACCAACTTCTTTTTGAAAACCTTTTAAGCCGCATTGAGTATCAGGATATTTTAAACCAAAAAGAATAAAAATTATCCAATATAAAAATGGCCTCATTATTTTCTTGTAGAATGTATCACTATAAAATTCTTCCCTAATGCCAACAGCTAAATCTTCTCCTTTTTCAAGTTCGTCTAAAATTTTTATAATTCCTTCCACGCCATAAGGCAAGTCATCGTCAGTAAAAATCAAAAAATCTCCTTTAGCCGCTTTAAAACCTTTTCTTAGACTTTCCCCCTTGCCCTGATTAATTTCGTTTTTTAAATAAATAATTTGGGAACCGAAAATTTCTTGAATTCTATAAGTTTCATCTTTGCTCCCATCGTCTACAACAATAATCTCTGCCTGAGGAAAATTTTCTTTTAATTTTAAAACTGTATTCTTAAGCCAAAGAAATTTAGAATAAGTAGGAATAATTAAAGACACTTTTTTCATAAAAATTAAAATATTATACTATATAATGTTTCCATTTGACAAATCTCTAAAAAAAAATTAATATTAAAGACAGAAACTAAATAAAATTGCTTAATAAAATGGCTACGTTTTTAAATAATTTTACCAGTGAAGCGCCAGAAGGCTCGGTTTTAATTCCAATGGTTATTGAGAAATCGCCAATGGGAGAAAGAGCTTATGATATCTATTCCCGGCTACTAAAAGAAAGAATTATTTTTTTAGGCGGGCCGATTAGTGATGGTCTGGCTAATACTATTATTGCCCAACTTCTCTTTTTAGAGCATGAAAATCCTAAAAAAGATATTTTGCTTTATATTAACTCTCCTGGCGGTTCAGTTACTGCCACGTTGGCAATTTATGACACCATGCAATATGTAAAACCAGATGTGGCGACTTTTTGTATGGGAATGGCTGCTTCTGGAGCCGCGGTTCTCTTGGCTAGTGGCAAGAAAGGAAAAAGATACGCTTTGCCTAATTCAGAAATTTTGCTTCATCAGGTAATGGGAGGAGCAGAGGGTCAGGCAAAAGATGTCGAAATTGCAGCCAAACAAATTGTCAGAGTAAAAACCCAATTAAATCAAATTTTAGCAAAACATACTTCTCAACCAATTTCTAAAGTGGAAAAAGATACAGACCGAGATTTCTGGCTAACTCCAGAAGAGGCAAAAAAATACGGTTTGGTTGATGAAATAATTAAAGTAAAAAAATAAAAT
>DAOSBJ010000003.1:23275-43149 GCA_035360795.1 Minisyncoccota bacterium | reverse complement strand
ACAACTCAAATGCACGACATCAAATCTTGTTTATTAATTTTGATTTACTTTTTTTGAAATTTCTGCTATGATTAAATATAAATAATATCAAACATCTTTCTTTATTTTAAAGATATGGCAATCACTAAATCGGCAAAAAGAGCTTATAAAAAAAGCCTCAAAAAGCAAAAAATCAATCGAGAGAAAAAAGAAACTCTTAAAAAAGCGAAAAAAGAGTTTTTAAAATTAATTGAGGCAAATCAAATAGAAGAAGCAAAAAAGATTCTTCCCCGTTTGTATAAGTTATTGGATAAAGCGGCAAAAACAAACTTAATTAAGAAAAACAAGGCTAAAAGATTAAAATCGCGTTTAGCAAAAAAAGTGACCAAAAAGACCCCCTCCCTTTAAGGAGGGGGTTTGTAATTAAAGTGAAATTAGATTAAAATTAGAAGAAGCAGAAATTATATGAGTTATCATTATAAAATTTTAGAACACAGGGCAGATATCAGATTAAAAATTACCGCTTCAACTATAAAAGAACTGTTTCAAGGGGCGTTAGAAGGAATGGCTTATATCATTAAGTTAGAAGAAACCAATAGAGGACCAATTGAAGAAAAAATCGAAGTTTCTTCTTTAGACATCAATACTCTGCTGGTGGATTTTTTAAATCAGGTGTTGGCTCTTTCTGATATTTATAATGCGGTTTTTGATAAAGTAGAAATAGAGAAATTGACTGGAAAAGAAATTCGGGGGAAAATCAAAGGACAAAAAGTGGATAAATTTAAAGAAGAAATCAAAGCGGTTACTTATACTAATTTAGAGATAAAAAAGAAAGAATCAAAAGAGTTAGAGGCAGAAATTTTATTTGATATTTAACTATAAGAAAGATATAAACAATGGGTTTAATTTCTAATTTAAATTATTAAAAATGTTTTTGAAAAAAAATTTAATTAAAATTAACGATTATTTGTGGGAAATCCCCACAAGTTATAAGCCAGGAATGAAAGTCCCAGCCAGGATTTATGCTTCCGAAAAAATGTTGGAAGAGATTTTTCGTGACCAGTCTTTAGAGCAATTAATAAACCTCTCCTCTTTAAAAGGAATTGAAAAATATGGTTTAGCAATGCCTGACTGCCACGAAGGTTACGCGTCGCCCATTGGCGGGGTTGCTGGAATAAGAATTTCAGATGGCATTATTTCACCGGGAATGACTGGCTACGACATAAATTGCGGCATGAAGTTGATGACTTCTGATTTAACCGAAGATAAAATCAAACCTTATTTGGAAAAATTGGCGACTGAAATTTGCAAACAAGTGCCTTCAGGTTTAGGAAAAGGAAGACAGATTAAATTATCTATGCCAGAGTTAGATCAAATCTTAGAAAAAGGAGCAGAAAGATTATTAGAATTGGGCTATTTAGAAAAAGAAGATATTATAAATTGTGAAGCCCAGGGCTCGCTAAAATGGGCAGATTCACAAACGGTTTCTTATTTAGCGAAGAAAAGAGGCGAAGACCAAGTAGGAACTCTGGGTTCTGGAAATCATTTTACCGAAGTTCAGAAAGTTAAAGAAATATATGATGAAAAAGTAGCGGAAGTTTTTGGTCTGTTTAAGAATCAAGTAGTGATAATGATTCATACTGGCAGTCGAGGATTAGGACACCAAGTTGCTACTGATTATATAAAAGAATTTATGGGATTAATGACTAAATATCAAATTGAAGTTCCGGATAGGGAATTCGCCTGTGTTCCTTTTAACTCACCAGAAGGTCAAAGATATTTTAGAGCAATGGCGGCGGCGGCCAATTATGCTTGGGCTAATCGCGGAATGATTGCTTGCTATATAAGAAAGGCGTGGCAAAATACTATTGGTTTTAAATCCACGCTACAAATTTTATATGATGTCGCTCATAACATTATTAAAAAAGAAAAATATCTGATTAATGGCAAAGAAACAGAATTAGCGGTTCACAGAAAAGGAGCAACGCGGGCTTTCCCGGCTGGCCATCCGGAGATTCCAGAAAAATATCAAAAAGTTGGTCAGCCAGTTTTAATTCCCGGCTCCATGGGAACTGCTTCTTATGTTTTAGTCGGGACGCAAAAAGCAGAAGAATCATTTTATTCCACTTGTCATGGCAGTGGAAGAAGAATGTCAAGACATCAGGCAACTCGTTCTTTTTCTCCTCAAGAGTTAATTAAAAATTTAGAAGCCAAAGGAATTGTGGCAAAATGTTCTTCTTATAAAGGTTTGGTGGAAGAAGCGCCAGAAGCTTACAAAAATATTGATGAAGTAGTAGAGGTTGTTCATAATGCCGGCCTTTCAAAAAAAGTTGCCAAATTAGTGCCTTTAGCAGTAATAAAAGGAGAATAGAAAAATAGGAAAAAATTGAAATTTGTGGTAAAATAATTAAAGGTCGAATAAATTAATTTTTTTATATTATGGAAGAGAAATTAATAGGTAAAATAACTCATTATTATGGAAAGATCGGAGTGGGAATTATTGAACTTTCAGATAATCTTAAAGTGGGAGATAAGATTCATATTAAAGGGCATTCAACTGATTTTGAGCAAGTGGTAGATTCTATTCAGGTTGAGCACGAAAATGTTAATTCTGCCAAAAAAGGAGAAGTGATTGGTTTGAAAGTAAAGGATAAAGTTAAAGAGGGCGATGAGGTTTATTTAATTTTAGAATAAATTCTTAAAATTAATGAAGAAGATGGCTTTAGCCGAAGCAATTGCAGCTTTGGTTGGAACGACTATTGGGGCTGGTGTTTTTACTTTGCCTTATGTAGCGAATTTAAGCGGCGTAGCAGTGAGCATTTTTTGGCTCATTTTTGTTAGTTTAATAATTATTTTCCTCCATTTGGCATTTGGAGAAATAGTTTTAAGGACACCAAATGACTATCGTCTTCCTGGTTATACTGGCTATTATTTAGGAACACCGGCAAAAAAGTTTATTCTAATTACTACTTTTCTAACTTTTTCTATTTCGCTTTTGGTTTATTTAATTTTGGGAACTCAATTTTTTGGGTTACTTTTAGAAAACTTTAAAATTGTCAATTTGGAGCCAAACCTGATTTTGCTTTTTTTATGGTTGATTTTTAATCTTTCAATCTTGGATAAATCAAATACTTTGGCTTCAAAGATAAATTTTTATCTTTCTTTTATCTTAATATTTTTGTTTTTAGTAATTGCTTTTTTTGCTTTGCCGCAAATAGATTTTACTAAAATCAATTTTTTTAATTCAACTAATAAATTTGGGGCGCTTATTCCTTACGGGGTGTTTTTTTATGCTTTAAATGGAGCGGTGGCAGTGCCAGAAGTGATCGCCATTTTAAAAAAACACAATCTGCAGCAAAAAACCAAATCTGTTATTAAAATTGGCTCTTTAATACCGGTTTTTATTTATTTTATTTTTATTATCGCAGTTTTAGGGGTAGCGGGTTCCAATGTTTCGAAAGAAGCAATTACTAGTTTAATTCCAGTTTTGGGGAAATCAGTCGCTTTTATTGGCGCTTTAGTCGGTTTGTTGACAGTCGCTACTTCTTATTTAATTTTTGCCACTTATATTAAAAATAGCTTTATGAGTGATTTTGGCTGGACCCCTTTTATTAGTTATTTAGTGGTAATTTTAGGGCCAATAGTTTTTTATCTTTTAGGACTTCAGAATGTAATTAAATTAACTTCTTTTATCGGCGGAATGGTCGGAGGGCTTGAAGGAGTAATGATTATTTTAATCTTGAAAAAGGCAAAAGAGAAAAAAGAACTTAATCCTCCTTATGAACTTCCTTTAAATAAAATTTTAACAGGAATTCTAATTGCAGCTTTAATCATCGGCGCTTTATGCCAAACATTTTTAGTATACTAATAAAAATCAAAGATAAAAATTAAAAACACAGATTAAAGATTAAAAATTTGATTTTTTATTTATTATTTATTATTTTCTATTTATTTTCCCTCCTGTAGTTTAACGGATAAAACATAGGCCTCCGGAGCCTAAAATCGGGGTTCGATTCCTCGCAGGAGGACAATTCTATGAGAATTATTGCTGATTTGCATATTCATTCCAAATATTCAAGAGCCACCTCAAGAGAGATGGAGATTATAAATTTGGCTTTTCAGGCTCAAAGAAAAGGGATAAATATAATCGGCACTGGCGACTTTACTCATCCGGAATGGTTTGAAGAATTAAAAAATAAATTAGAGCCAGCAGAAGAAGGACTATATAAAATAAAATCTCAATTTTTAACTTCAAAACTTAAAAATAATGAAACAAGATTTGTTATTTCTGGAGAAATTTCTAATATCTACCAGCGACAGGGCAAAACAAGAAGAGTCCACAATCTTATAGTTTTGCCCTCTTTAGAATCAGCGGAAAAAATTAATAAAGTTTTATCTTGGCAGGGGAATCTTAAATCAGATGGTCGGCCTATTTTAGGCATGGATTCAGAAGAACTGCTAAAAATTGTTTTTGAAACTGAGCCAATGGCAATGTTTATTCCTGCCCATATTTGGACTCCCTGGTTTTCAGTATTCGGTTCAATGTCTGGTTTTGATTCTTTAGAAGAAGCATTTGGGGAAAATAAAAAATATCTTTCAGGTCTTGAAACCGGTTTAAGCAGCGACCCAAAAATGAATTGGCGATTTTCAAGTTTAGACAAATTCAGTTTGGTTTCAAACTCAGACGCTCATTCTTTGGATAAATTGGGCAGAGAAGCAAATGTTTTCGACCTTGATTTGAATTATTTTTCCTTAAGAGAGGCAATTCTAAAAAAGGACCCTCAAAAATTTTTGTTTACCATTGAATTTTTTCCTGAGGAAGGGAAATATCATTGGGACGGACATCGTCTTTGTGGCGTAAGAACTTCTCCTCTCCAAACAAAGAAATTAAATGGAATTTGTCCAAAATGCAATCGGCCTCTAACTTTAGGAGTTCTATATCGAGTAGAAGAATTGGCAGATAGAACTGAAGGAGAAATCCCTCCAAATGTTATTCCTTATAAAAGTTTGGTGCCTTTAAAAGAAATAATTGCGGATGCTCTAAATTTAGGCGTAGTCGCTAAAGCCGTTGACCAAAATTATGAGCGTTTAATTAATGTTTTTAATAATGAATTTAATATTTTATTAGACGTTCCTTTGGAAGAAATTGCAAAAATTGCCCCTTCGGAAATTACTGAAGGAATTAAAAGAGTGAGAGAGGGAAAATTAAATATTGAACCAGGCTATGATGGAGAATTTGGCAAGGTAAAAATATTTAAAGATGAAGAAAGAGAGCAGATTCTTAAACAAACCAATCCAAAAGCGCTTTTCTAATTATTTTAAGTATTTCAAAAAGCGGTAAATTTTGGTAAAATATATACAAAGGTATGTTTTTGTTTTATTTTTTAAAAAGAATTGTTTTTTATCTTTTCGATTTTTTTAATACTTACTATCTTGGCAGTTTTCATTTTTTTCTTGATTTATACCAAAATTTAATTTACCAAATAGAAAAAAAGTTAGGTTTTTTTGTCAATTTAAGGCATTTAACCACCCCTCTGTGGTCTATTTATTCTCTTGGTGGATATCTTATTAGCATTCCAATCAGGATTTTTAAAGTTCTGATTGGTGGTTTTGTTTTAGTTTTCTTTTCTATTATTTCTTGCCTGATATATCTTCTTTGGGTGATTTTGCCAGTTTATCTAATTCTAAAAACTATTTCTCCATAATCTGATGACTAAAATTTTGAAAATTTCCGATGATGAGCAAAAAGAAATAATCTTAAAAGATGATTATTTCTTTTTATCTTTTTTTGACCGCTATTTTTTTAAAATCCTTTTTACTGTTTTTCTTATTTTAGGTCTGATTTTTTCTTTAACTTTGATTTTTTTAATTGGTGGCCGATATCTTTATTTTGGAATCTTGCTCTTTTTATTTTTTGTTTTTGTTTCTTTTAAAAAAAATTATTCAGATTATTCATTAAGAAAAATTTCAAAAAAAGTTAAAACAATTAATCTAGGCAATTACTTATCTTCGAAAACAAAAGACCTTTTGCTTCAAACTAAAGATTTTGCTTTTAAAAATAAAATTTCTTATCCTTTAGCCCTTTTGTATCTGCTTCTCTTGGACAGAAATATTGAAGAAAGTTTGTATCGAATAGATATTAGTCAGGATAATTTAAAGGAATTACTGGAAAAAATTTTGGAAAATAAAACAGATTCAACGCCTGGCGATTTTTTTGAGTTTTTAAAAAGAATTCTTTATGGGGCTTTTTATGAGGCAATGGAACTAAAAATAAACTCAATAGATAAAGAAAGTTTGTTTTTATCTCTTTTCTCTTTAAACGACCATCAACTAGAGAAAATATTTAGTTTTATCCATTTAGAAAAAAATGATTTGTCAGTTGCTTTTATTTTGAATAATTTATCAAAAAGAAAAGAAATTCAGGTTATTAGTGGTTTAAGCGAGTTTAAAAAAGAACCTTTTAGAGTACAAAAAGTTAAAGTTAATAAGGCTTTGACTTCTCGGCCAATGCCAACTTTAGAAAAATACGCGATTGATTTTAATCAGTTAGCCGAAGAACTGAAAATAGGAATAATGGTTGGCCATGAAGAAGAATATGACAGTTTAATCAATTTGTTAAGCCGACCGGATAAAAAAAATATTTTGATGGTTGGACCTTCAGGTGTTGGTAAAGAAACGATTGTTTCTTATTTAGCCTATAATTTAGTCAGAGATAATGTGCCGCCAACTATCCGTGACTCTCGGCTATATTCCCTGTCTTTAGTTTCTTTATTTAGTCAAGCAGATAGGCCAGAAGAGGTTTTTAATACTTTGTCTTTAATAACTAAAGAGATAGAATTCAATCGAGATGTTATTTTGTATCTGCCTGATTTTGAAACTTTTAAAATAACCCAACAGGAGGGTGCTGGTTTGACGGCCTTAGATATTTTAAAACCCCTTATTTTTTCTTTAACCATTCCAATAATTGGAGCCACTACTCCTGATAATTATCACAAATATTTGGAAAATGACCCTTCAATTTTGGAAAATTTTTCAATTTTAAGGATAAAAGAAATTACTCCCCTTCAGGCAATTAAGATTTTAGCCTATCGTTCGCTTGAATGGGAAAGAAAATCCAAAGTTAAAATTAGTTATAAAGCAATTAAAAGAGCGGTTAATTTAGCGACAAGATTTTATTCTAATGTCCCTCTGCCAAGTTCAGCCCAAAATATTTTAACTGAAGCATTAGAAGGTATAAAAAGAAAAAATGCCAAAGTTTTATTAGAACAAGATGTTTTAAATTTAGTCAGTGTTAAAACTGGCGTTCCTTTAGAAATATCAGAGCAAAAAGAAAAAGAAAAATTGCTTGATTTGGAAAATATAATTCATCAATGGATGATTAATCAGGAGGAGGCAGTAAAATTAGTAGCCAGCGCTCTGCGGCAGTATCGGGCAGGTTTAGCCAGTGAGAAAAAACCAATCGCGGTTTTTCTTTTTGTTGGTCCGACTGGGGTTGGAAAAACTGAATTGGCAAAAACTTTGGCCAAAGTTTATTTCGGTAGTGAAAAAAGTATGGTTCGTTTTGATATGGCCCAATATCAGGATAGAAAAAGTGTTTATTATTTTATTGGCGATCCGGACGGAAAAATAAGCGGGGAATTAACTGAAGCAATAAAAACTAATCCTTTTACTTTGATTCTTTTAGATGAATTTGAAAAAGGTCATCCTGAGGTTTTAAATCTTTTTTTGTCTCTGTTTGATGAAGGAAGGCTTACAGATAACAGCGGTCAAGTTATCGATTTTACTCATACAATTATTATCGCCACTTCTAATGCTTTATCTGAATTTATTATTGAAGAATTAGAAAAGAAAACAGATTTTAAGGAAATCACTGAGAGATTAAAAAAGAAATTAATTACTTACTTCAAACCAGAACTTTTAAACCGTTTTGATGAAATCGTAGTTTTTAAGCCATTAACTCCAAATTATTTAAAAGAAATTGTTAAATTAAAACTGACTGAATTAAAGAACTCTTTAAATTATTCTCAAAAAATAGAAATAAATTTTTCTCCGGAAGTAATTCAAAAAATTTCTCAGTTAGGTTACAGTCCACTATTTGGCGCTAGACCCCTGAATTCCGTTATTAGGCACTATATTAAAGAACCATTGGCTCAGGTTATTCTTCAGGATAAAGTTAAAGAAGGAGAAAAAATCAATTTTATTTTAGAGAATAATGAGATTAAAATTTCTATAAATTAAAAACTATGACTATCATAAAAAATCTTTTTCGGGAAAAATTAAACCCGGTAATAAAAAATCTATTAATTTTAAATATTTTAAACATTAGTGGTTGGGCTTTCGTCAATCCTATTTTCGCGATTTTTGTTTTAGAGCAAATTCAGGGAGCGACAATAAAAACTGTTGGATTACTGTATTTTTTTTATTGGGTAATAAAAGCCACTTTGCAACTCTTTATTTCTGATTATTTAGACAGGGTAAAAGGAGAAGCCGATGATTTCTTTGCCCTCGTGACCGGTCAATTCCTAAATACTTTGGTGCCGATTCTTTTGATGTTTTCTCATAATGTTTTAGAGATTTATATTATTTTTATTATTTACGGCATTGGAGACGCAATGGCTGTTCCTTCTTGGAATTCTTTATTTACTCGGCACATTAATCCCAAAAGAGTAAGTTTTGAATGGGCTTTAAATTCCACTGGTTTTAATCTGGGTTCTGCTTTCGCAATTTTAATTGGTTCATCTTTGGCTACTGTTTTTGGTTTCCCTTTTGTCTTCCTTATTGTTTTTATCTGCCAATTGATTGGCTTAATTCTTTTACTTTTGATAAGAAAACATTTTATTGGAAAGAAAAAAGAGCCGATTGATTATTTTGTTACTCTGAAATCATAATTTATGCAACCAGAAATTTCAGCCGGGGCTCTTATTTTTAGAAAAACTAGAAAAGGCAGAGAATACCTTTTGCTTCACTATCCATCTTTAAAACCGGGCAAAGATTATTGGGAATTTCCAAAAGGTCACATTGAAAAAGGGGAAAAAGCAGAAGAAGCGGCAATAAGAGAAGTAGAAGAAGAGACTGGCTTAAAAATAAAAAACTTAATCCCCGGTTTTAAAAAGAAAATTAAATATTTTTTCAGAAAAAATAACAAAACTACTTTTAAAATAGTCTATTATTTTTTAACTGAAACTAAAGAAAAAGAAGTAAAAATTTCTTCAGAACACTTAGGTTTTAAGTGGCTAAATCCGGATAAGGCAAAGAAACTAGTAAAATTTAAAAACAGCCGCCAATTAATTGAAGAAGCGGAATCATTTTTGGCGGCTGAAAAAAATATAACTCTCTTTTTTATTTGACCATTGCTATGATTTCTTTGAATATTTGAGGGTGTTTTTCTGCTAATTCTGCCAAAATTTTTCTATCTAAAACAATATTTTGTTTTTTGAGTTTGGAAATAAATTGGTTATAGTTTAAACCCAATTCCCGCGAGGCGGCATTGATTTTTACTGTCCAAAGGTTTCTTTTTTCTCTTTTTTTTCTTTTTCGGTCTTTAAAAGCGTGACTCCAAGAGTGGGTTAACGCTTCTTTCGCTTGGCGATATTTTGATTTTCTTCCATATTTAAAACCTTTGGCGTATTTTACTACCTTTTTTTTTCTTTTTTTAGATACTACACCACCTTTTACTCTAGTCATAGAATTTAATGATAAATTTTAAAAATATCTTTTTTAAGATGTGAAGCTGAAATCAAACCTCGTTTAGACCTTTTTACTTTACTTTTCTTTTTTGCCTGATTATGGCCGATATGCGATGGTCTTCTCAAGATTTTTCCTCTTTTTGTTAATTTTATTCTCGATTCAATTAAATTTTTACCCATTTTTTTCATAAAAAGAACTAAATTTTTTTAATAGACATTATAAAACCCATTGGAATTTTTTTTAATGGTTGAGTAAAATTTACTGGCGTTTTTAAAAGACTTATAAAATCTTTCATTTTCTTTTCTGCCAAGTCAAGATGAGCTTTTTCTCTTCCCCTTAATTTCATTTCAATCGTGACTACTCTGTTTTCTTCTAAAAATTCATCCGCTTTTTTGGCTTTTACTTGGATGTCGTGAATTCCCTCATTAAAGCCCAATCTAATGATTTTTGGCAGATTTTGTTTTTCTTTTAATTTTAATTTCTTTAATTTTTTTTCTTTTAAATATTTTATTTTATTTCTGTCACCTAACTGATAAACTGCAGGAATAGTTTTGTCAGTTTTTAGCACTAAATCTAAATTTTTTTGTTTTGCCAATTCAAGGGCCTCCTTAAAGGAAAGGAGGCCAACAAATTTACCATTTTCATCAATTAACCTAATTTCGGAATTTTCCGTTAAAGACATTTTAAGTTTAGAAACTAACTTCTAATGGGGGTGGAGATGGCGAGAGTTGAACTCGCGTCTAGAAAGTTCTTTTTTATAACTCGACAAGCATGGTTCAATTTTTATAGTTCTTATAAAGGGAGAAATTGAACAAACCCTTTTATAAGCCTGCCTTAAAAATTTCGTCAAAAAGAACAAGGCAAGTTTCTTTTTGACTAATCTCGGTTGTTTAAGCCTTTTGGTTTACCGAGAATGAGCCAAAAGACTTCTCTAAAATAGAGAAACTTTGTCTACCCATTAGGCATAGGCAAAGCTGTAATTTCTTGTGGCATTTAAAGCCGCTTTGGTTATTTAAAGAGGTAACAAAGCCTCCTCTGCTTGCATATAAAAAAGAATTCTTTCTATCGAAGCCCGACATCCCCAAGATTTTTTTTCGCTCTTTCTATTCTTTTTAATGCTTCTCTTTTTTTAATTTTTTCTCTTTTGTCAAAACGACGTTTGCCTTTTGTCAGAGCAAATTCTAATTTAATCAAACCATTCTTATTATATACCTTTAAAGGGACTAAAGTCAACCCCGCACCTTTTTGTTTTATTTTTGATGAAAGAGAATTGATTTCGTTTTTTTTGAGAAGAATTTTTCGGCTCCTTTTTGGCTGGTAATTTGAAGAAATGTTTTTTGGCTGATAAGGAGAAACTTCAGAATTTAAAAGATAAGCCTCATTGCCTCTAATAATTACATAAGAACCAGCAATGTTTATTTTTTTATTTTTAATTGCTTTGACTTCTTGACCAGTCAATACTAATCCTCCCTCGAATTTTTGAAGGATTTCATAGTCATAAAAAGCCCTTTTGTTTTCTGCTAAAATTTCCATTCTTTAATTTTAGCAGGAAATTTGGTAAACTAAAAATACTATGGAAGAAGTAATAAAGGAATTAATCAATAAAGCAGTTTTAAAAATCCAATTAGAATCTCAATTTCAATTCGAAAAGAATGAAATTGAAGTTTCTTTGACTGGAAACGATAAATTAGGGGATTATACCTCAAATATTAGTTTTGGATTGGCAAAAAAAATGTCCAGTAATCCTTTTAAGATAGCCAACCAGTTGTCTCTTTTAATTAATAGTTTTCCCGAAACAAAATATTATTTTCAGAAAGTAGAGGCTGTAAATGGATTTATTAATTTCTTTCTTTCTTTTAAGATTTTGGAAAATGAAATCTCAGAAGTGCTCAAAAGCGGTTTAAAATACGGTCAGAAAAAAATGTTTCCCAGAAAAACGGTGGTGGTTGATTATTCTTCTCCTAATATTGCTAAAACTTTTGGTATCGGTCATTTGCGTTCAACAATTGTTGGTCAATCAATCTGTAATCTTTATAGATATTTGGGCTGGAAAGTAATTGGAGACAACCATTTGGGTGATTGGGGAACGCAATTTGGTAAATTAATTTATCAGATTGAAAATGAACTTTTAAAAGGGAAAAATCAGAAAGAAAAGAAGAAGATTTTAGAAAGTTTGACGATTGACGACCTGGAGTCTTTGTATGTTAATTTCCACAGTTTGGCTAAAACTAATCCTAATTTAGAAGAAGAAGCAAGAAAATGGTTTAAAAAATTAGAAGAAAAAGACAGAGAGGCAGTAAGAATATGGAAAACCTGCGTTAATATCAGTCTAAAAGAGTTTAACAGAATTTATAAACTTTTAAATGTAAAATTTGATGTTAGTTTGGGAGAAAGTTTTTATGAAGACAAAATGAAGAAAGTTTTAGAGGAATTAAAGAAAAGTAAACTAATCAAAGAAAGCCAAAATGCTTTAATTATAGATTTTGGAGATAAACTTCCGCCATCTTTAGTACTTAAAAGTGATAAAGCCACTACTTATTTTTTAAGAGATTTAGCCACCTTAAAATACCGTTTGGAGAAATGGAAGCCATCGCTCATAATATACGAGGTAGGAATAGACCAGACTCTTTATTTTGAACAACTTTTTGAAGTTGCAAAACTCTTAAATTGGACCAATGGCGTGAAGTTAATTCATCTAGGCCATGGTTTGATTCGTTGGCCGTGGGGTAAATTTTCTACCCGTAAGGGTGAAACTATTCATTTAGAAGAAGTGCTAAACCTATCAATATCTAAAGCCTATGAGATTATTGAGAAAACAGAAACAAAAAGAAAATTGCGAGAAACAGAAAAAAATATCATTGCCCAAAAGATAGGGATTAGCGCCATTAAATATAATATTTTATCTTATCACTATAAAAGCGATATTATTTTTGATTGGGAAAAAATTTTGAATTTAAAAGGAAATTCCGGACCTTATCTTCAGTATACATTAGTAAGGTGTCTAAGCGTTTTGGAAAAAGCAAAACATCTGAAATTTAAAAAATCTTCAGTTTTCAGCCCTAACCATTTAGAGACTTTAATTTGTCGTCAGATTGCCATTTTTAAATCAATTCTTGATTTAACTCAGGAAAAAAATTCTCCCAATCTTTTAACTGATTATGTTTTTAAACTCGCATCTTTGTATAATCTTTTTTATCAAAAGTATCCAATCTTAAAAGCAGAAAGTAAAGAAGAAGTGTTTTTTCGTTTAAAGTTAACTCAAACTACCAGTCAAATCCTTCAAATAGTTTTTAAAATTTTGGGCTTGGATATTTTAAATAAAATGTAGTATTATTTTAGTTATTTATTAAAATTATTAAAATGAAAGAAGAAAATGTGAAAAAAAATGAAGAGGCAATTCTAAATTTTTGGAAGAAAAACAAAATTTTTGAGAAAACTTTAAAAACCAGAAACAAGAAAAGGCCGTTTGTTTTTTATGAAGGACCTCCAACTGCCAATGGATTACCAGGCATTCATCATATTTTAGCCCGTTCTTTCAAGGATTTAATTTGTCGCTATAAAACAATGTGCGGTTTTTATGTTGAAAGAAAGGCTGGCTGGGATACTCATGGTTTGCCAGTTGAAATTGAAGTCGAGAAAGAGTTGGGTTTTAAAAACAAAACCCAGATTGAAGAATATGGAATTAACAAATTTAATGCCAAAGCTAAAGAGTCTGTTTGGCGTTATAAAAAGGAATGGGAAAAAAGTACTGAAGAAATTGGTTATTTCATTGATTTAAAAAATCCTTATGTGACTTTTGAGCCTCAATATATAGAAACCGTTTTCTGGCTTATAAAACAGATTGCCAAAAGGGGGTTGCTTTATAAAGATTATAAAGTTCTTCCTTACTGTCCACGTTGCTCAACTCCCTTATCAAGCCACGAAGTTTCCCAAGGTTACAAAACTGTTCAAGACCCTTCAGTCTATGTTAAATTTTTGGTTTTAAACCCCTTTAAATTAGGATTAAATTTGAATTTTAAAAGTAATCTTTTTTTTCTTGTTTGGACAACCACTCCTTGGACTTTGCCAGCTAACACTGCCATTGCCATTAATTCTAAATTAAAATATAAAATTTTATTAGACGAAGAAAAAGAACAGTATTTTATCAGTTATAATGCAGTTGATAACAATTTAAAATTAGTCGGAGAAATTGAAGGCAAAAAATTAATTGGTCTGAAATATCAGCCACTTTATAGCTATTCCTTAAAAGAAGAAGATAAAAAAGTTTATGAAGTAGTTGAAGGTGATTTTATCTCGCTTGAAGAGGGGACTGGTTTGGTTCATATTGCGCCGGCATTTGGAGAAGAAGATATGAAATTGTCCCGTCAGAAAAACTTACTAATGATTAAAAATATTGACGATAAAGGTTATTTTACTGAGCCCCCTAACGAACTTTTGGAAATAAAAGGCAAATTTTTTAAAGAAGTTGATCCTCTGATTTTTAATGATTTATCAAAAAGAGACTTACTTTATAAGGGGGAGCTCAAAGGCATACTTCATGAATATCCTTTTTGTTGGCGTTGCCACACTCCTTTAATTTATTATGCTTTTGAGGCCTGGTATATAAAGGTTTCTAAAATAAAAAAGGATTTAATTAAAAACAACCAAAAGATAAATTGGATCCCCGCTCATATTAAAAAAGGAAGATTTGGTCAATGGCTGAAAGAAGCTAAAGATTGGACTTTATCAAGGAACCGTTATTGGGGAACGCCTTTGCCAGTGTGGGAATGCGAGAAGTGCGGCTATTTTAAAGTTGTTGGCTCAATTAAAGAATTGGGGCAAAGGCCATTAAATGAAAAGGGAGAGGTGGATTTACATCGAGATTACATTGATAAAATTACTTTTAAGTGTCCAAAGTGCGGCGGTTTAATGAAAAGAAGAAAAGAAGTAATAGATTGTTGGTTTGATTCTGGCTCAATGCCATATGCTCAATTTCATTTTCCTTTTAATTTAATCAAAGATAAAAAAGTTGACCCATCAAAAGTTAATTACAAAAAACTAATTTCAAAAATTCCTTTTCCAGCAGATTTCATTTGTGAAGGAGTTGACCAAACTCGCGGCTGGTTTTATACCTTATTGGTTATTTCTACCTTATTAGGATTAGGACCATCTTATAAAAATGCGATTTCATTGGGTTTGGTTTTAGATAAAAAAGGAGAAAAAATGTCCAAATCAAAAGGCAATATGGTTGACCCGGAAAAAGTGCTTGAAAAATACGGTGCTGACGCTTTGCGCTGGTATTTCTTTTCTGTTAATCCGCCTGGTGAAGAAAAAAGATTTAATGAAGAAGACATTGGTATTTATCAAAGAAGAAGCCTTTTAACTTTAAAGAATAGTTTTGTTTTTTATTCTAATTATGCTTATAAAAAAAATGCTAAAACTGGGAATTTAACCCTTTTGAATTTATGGATTTTATCAAGACTGGAAGAAACCAAAAAGAAAGTTATTGATTATTTAGATAAGTATTTGGTTTTCGAGGCAACAAAAGAAATAGACAATTTTATTGATGATTTGTCTCGCTGGTATATCAGACGTAAAAGGAAAGTTTTTCAGAAGCAGGAACCTGAAAAAGATTGGGTTCAAAGTTCAATAGTTTTAAGAAAAGTTCTAAAAGAATTGGTTTTAATAATGGCTCCTTTCTGTCCTTTTCTAACGGAAGAAATCTGGCAAAAAATTAAAGATAAAAAAGACAAAGAAAGCGTCCATCTGGCTTCTTACCCAAATTATGACTCTAAAACTTTTAATAAAAAGATTATCAGCCTAATGGAAGAAGTAAGATATTTTACCAATTTGGGTTTATCTTTAAGAAAGAAAACTCAAATTAAGGTCCGCCAGCCATTGAAATCACTAACGATTAAGAATACCTCTTCTAAAATTAAAAAATATCCAGAATTATTAGCGCTCCTTCAAGATGAAATCAATGTTAAAGAAATTATTTTCAACTCTCATCTTAAAGAAGAAGCAGAATTAGACACTACTTTGACTCCTGACTTAATTGAAGAGGGAATTATTCGGGAATTAATAAGACAAATTCAAGAGCAGAGAAAAAATTTAGGCTTAACTCCAAAAAAGAAAATTAGTTTAAATTTAATTATAAAAGATAAAGAATTGAAAGAGACTATTCTCAAAAATAAAATCAAAATTCAGGAAGAAACTTCTATCAAAGAAATAATTATCGTCGGAAAAGAAGAAGTAGAAAAAGAGTATCAAAAAATAGAGGTAGGAGAAAATAAAGAAATTTGGCTAAAGATTATTTTGAAATAGAACGCAGAAAACTCTCAATTTTACTTTTTGTTTAGAATTTGATATAATGTTTTTATATCTATTTTAAAAATTAAAAATTTATTTAAGATTATGGGTCTTCCAGCACGTCATCATTCAAAATCAAGAAGAAATAAAGGCAGGTCGCATATGGCTTTGAAGCCAAGTTTTTTTATTAAATGTCCCCATTGCGGCAGAGAAATTCTCCCTCATCGAGTTTGTCCTTACTGTGGTTATTATAAAGAAAAAGAGTATATTGATGTTTTCAAAGGCTTAAATAAAAAAGAAAAGAAGAAGAAAGAGAAAGAACTAAAAGAAGAATCGGTTTAATTTTTATGAGTGCTCGTCATTTATCACGTTCTTTAGTTCTTCAAACTCTTTTTGAGTGGGATTTTTATCAAAGTGGCAAAACAGAAAAAAAAGTTGATATTAAAGAAATATTTAAACGAAATTTAGAAACCATTGGCAACGGTTTACCTGATATTGAATACCCCAGAAAACTTATTGAAGGAATATTGAGTCATTGGGAGGAAATTAACGAACTTATTAGCGAAGGAGCGCCGGAATGGCCTTTAAAACAAATTAATATCATCGACCGCAATGTTTTAAGGATTGGAATCTATGAATTGCTTTTTGCTGATAAGAAAGAAGTTCCCGCTAAGGTTGCCATTGATGAAGCAGTTGAATTAGCAAAGGTATTTGGCGGTGATTCTTCAAAGCGGTTTGTGAACGGCGTTTTGGGAACAATTTATCATCAATTAGAAGAAATAAAAAAAGAGTAAAGGCTATTTATGAAAGACTCATTTTCTGAATTAGAAAAAAAATTAAAAGTTAAATTTAATAATTTAGATTATTTAAAAGAGGCCTTAACTCACCGTTCTTATTTGAATGAAAACAGTAATTGGCCATATGAAGATAACGAAAGACTGGAATTTTTAGGTGATGCGGTTTTGGAATTAGTTGTTTCTGATTTTTTGTATAGAAATTACCCGGATTTAAGAGAAGGAGAAATGACAACTTTAAGAGCCACTTTGGCTAACACAGTTTCTTTGCTCGAAAGCGCCAATAAATTGGGGATTAATAATTATCTTTTGCTATCCAAAGGAGAAGCGAAAAATCTTGCTTCAAATTCTAATATTTTAGCCAATGCTTTAGAGGCGATAATCGGGGCTATTTATTTAGACCAAGGTTATCAAGCGGCGGAAAATTTCATTAAAGAAAATATTTTATCTAAGTTAAAATCCATTTCCTCAATTGAGTCGATAAAAGACCCTAAAAGTCTCTTTCAAGAAATCATTCAAGGAAAATATGGAATTACTCCTCATTACCAAACACTAGAATCTTGGGGTCCAGATCATGATAAAATGTTTAAAGTAGGAGTGTTTCTAAACGACAAAATTATTGCTATCGGTGAGGGTCATTCAAAACAAGAAGCAGAAGCCAACGCTGCTCACCAGGCCCTTCAGAAGAAAGACTGGTAAAGTAATTCCGAATTTCTTGTCCGCCTAAATTTTTGCGAAGCAAAAACTTGGGCGGGTGAAACTTTTTAATTTTGCATTTTGTATTTTAATTTTGCATTTTGATTTTTGATTTTTGATTTTTTACTATATGTTCCTTAAACGAGTTATTATTAAAAATTTTAAATCCTTTTACAAAACCACTGTTTTAGATTTTCCTTCTAAAATTACCGCCATTGTTGGACCTAATGGTTCTGGTAAATCAAATATTGTTGATGCTATTCGTTGGGCTTTAGGCGAGCAAAGTTATAAAAATTTGCGAGTAGAAAAAAGCGATGATTTAATTTTCACTAGTCCCCAGATAGCAGCCGGCTTTGCTGAAGTTGAATTGAATTTTGATAACAGCAAAAAATTATTTTTGCTTGATTTTTTAGAGGTTAGTATAGTTAGAAGAATAGACAGACAGGGAGAAAGTAAATATTTTTTAAATAAGGAGCCTTGTAGATTAAAAGATATTACTGAGATTACTGCTCAGGCAAAAATTGGGGTAAAAGGTTTTTCAATTATTAACCAAGGCTCAGTAGAAGATATTTTAAGGGTTTCCTCTTTGGAAAGAAAATTGATGTTAGAAGAAAATTTGGGGCTCAAAAATTTAGAGATTAAAAAAGAGGAGGGGGAAAGAAAACTATCAAATTCACTTGTAAATTTAGATAAAGTCAAAGCCCAATTAGAAGAAATTATTCCTCATTTGAGGTTTTTGAAAAGGCAGGTAAAAAGATTTAACGAGAGACAACAAAATAAAAAAGAATTAAGAGAACTTCAACTTATTTATTTTGCCAATTTTTATAAAGAAATTTTAAAAGAAAAAGAGCCGCAGAAAATTAATTGTGAAAAAATCGAAGAAGAAATTAAAAACTTAGAAGCAGAAATATTAGAAGAAGAGAGAGAAATGGGGCTTTTAAAGGAAACGCCAGATAGAGATTTAGAAGTTAAGATTAAAGAAATTACTAATCATCTTTTAGATAAGCAAAATGAGAAATTTAAGATTTTAGAAAAAATTAAAACCGAAGAAGGAAATTACAGAGTTTCTTTATCTGTTAATAAAGCAGAGGAAAAAATTTCTTTTTTAGAGAAAAAACTTGAAGAATTGTTATTGGTTGAAGATATTATTGAAATTAAGAAAGGAATAAAGGAAATATTAAAAGATTTAAAAGAAATTCCTCAAAAAAATGAGTTTTTGGAAACAAAAAACGAGGAATTTAAAAACCAACTTGATTTACTTGAGAAAGAAATAGAAAAATCTAGAGAAATGCTTTCCCATTTTCAAGAAGAATTAAATCAACAAACACAAAAATTTAGAGAAAAATTTCAATTCTTAGAGCAAAAAAGACAGAAAAAAGAAAAACTCTTAATAGCACTTAAAGAGGAAGAACTCAAAACTGAAAAATATAAATTAAAATTTGATGATTTTATTAGAAGGTTAGAAGAAGAGGAGATTACTTTAAAAGAGGTGGAAGAATATTTGAAAGACGCCAAAGAAGAGACGATGGACCGGGTTGTTCTCGAAAGAAAAATTTGGCGTTTGAAAAGAGAAATTTCAGAAGTAGGAGCAGTTGACGAAAATGTAATGAAAGAATATCAGGAAACAGAAGCAAGATTTAATTTTTTAAGTTCCCAAATTAACGATTTAACCAAAGCAATTGATGATTTAAAGAGTTTAACCAAAAAATTAACTAAGCAAATAGAAGAAGAATTTTTTGCCGGTATAAGCGCCATTAATAAAGATTTTAGCCGCTATTTCAGATTAATGTTTAAAGGCGGCTCGGCAAAGTTAGTAATTAAGAAGATTCAAAAACAAACAACTGAAGAAATGAATTCGGAAAATGGAACTTTAAATCAAGCTGGAGAAAAAGAAACTATTGAAGGAGTAGAAATTGTAGTTGATATTCCAAAAACAAAAATTAAAAATTTGGAAATTCTTTCTGGCGGAGAAAAAACTTTAACCGCAATCTCTTTGCTTTTCGCGATTGTCAATCAATCCGATCCTCCATTGGTAATAGTAGATGAAATTGATGCGGCTTTAGATGAAGAAAACAGTCGGCGTTTTGCGGAAATTTTAAAAGAATTAAGCAAAGAGACTCAGTTTATAATTGTCACTCATAATCGTTTAACAATGTCTGCTGCTCAAGTTATTTATGGCGTAACTTCAAAAAACAACGTTTCCCAACTTCTTTCTATTAAATTAGAAGATTCTGAAAAAGTTTTAGGAGAATAGAATAAAAGACTTTCAAATAATATAAAAATCTAATAGAAAAAACAAAAAGGGCGAGAAAAACTCTTGCCTTTTTTAATTTCTTCTTCAATACCTTCTTTACTTTTCCTTTTCTTCTCAAAATCTTTTTTTAATGACGATCGTCATCAAAAAAAGATTTTTAAAGGAGTTGGTTTTCT
>DAOSBJ010000003.1:7460-23175 GCA_035360795.1 Minisyncoccota bacterium | reverse complement strand
TTACTAATATTTGCATTTTTTTGAAAAATGAGATAGAATTTAAATGTTACAGCTGGTTTGGTCGACAGCTGTTGAAGTTTTAAAAGTAAATTCTACGAACTTATGGCCCAGGAAGCAGTCGATAAGCAGATTCTCGAGCTTATTGTTAAAAGTGTCGTTAATCATCCAGAAGATGTAAAAATAGAGAGAAAAGTGGATGAAATGGGTGTTCTTTTGAATTTAAAGGTTCACCCAGAAGATATGGGACAAATAATTGGTCGCGGAGGTTCGATGTCTAGGGCTCTAAGAACTATTCTTAGAGTAGTAGGAGCTAAAAATCGGGCTCGAGTTAATCTAAAGATTGAGGAACCACCTATTTCTGCTTCTTCAAAAGCAGAAAAAACCGCTGACGAAATAGTTGAAGACTTAAAAATATAATTAAGTCATTAGTTATTCCTAAAGCGACCAAATTGCTTTTTTCAACAAACTGCGGTATGATTTTAATCAAACCGCAGTTTTTTTATGGCTATCCGTTTTGATATTTTAACTATTTTTCCCCAAGCATTTGAAAGTTATTTTAACTTATCTATCTTAAAAAGAGCCCAAAAGCAGGGTTTAATTAAAATTAAAGTTCATAATTTAAGAAAATGGAGTAAAGATAAACACTTGTCTATTGATGATAAACCTTATGGTGGAGGAGCGGGAATGGTGTTTTTAATTGAACCAATTTTTAAAGCGGTAAAAGAAATAAAAAAAAAGTCTAAAGGCGCAAAAAAAAGAGTGATTTTATTTTCTTTAAGAGGGAAAAAATTAAAACAAAAAGATTTAGAGAGATTAAAGAAATATGAACAGTTAATTTTAATTTGTCCCCATTATGAAGGGGTGGATGAAAGAGTGGCAAAATATGTGGCTGATGAAGTTTTTTCAATTGGAGATTATATTCTAACAGGCGGAGAATTAGCAGCAATGGTTTTAGTTGACGGTATTACTCGTCTTATAAAAGGAGCGATAAGACAAGATTCGCTAAAAGAAGAATCTTTTAACAGCAATCTTAACAAAGGAGATAAAAATATTTACTATGAATATCCTCAATTCTCAAGACCAGAAGTATTTTACCCCACAAAAAGCAAAAAAGTTTATTGGCGGGTCCCAAAAGTGCTTTTATCCGGCAATCATAAAAAAATTTACGAGTGGCGAAGAAGAAATTTAAAGAAAGTTAAAACTAATTAATGACAAAGATTATTTTAAAAATTAAAAACAAGCATTACGAGTTCGAAATTCAAAAAAGCGAAGAGTTTTTAATTTTACTTGACAAATTTTTGAAAAGGAATAAAATAGATAGAAGTGAGATTGATGACTTAAAAGCAGATTTTTCTTTAGAAAAAAGTCTTATTTCAAAAAGGATAATTTTAACCACCATAAAGACAATTAAATTGGCGCGAGAAGTCAATTAAATTTTAGCCGATGTTTTTAGAGTGAAGATTTATATAAAACATTTTTGCCTATCTTTTTAAAATAGGTCTTTCTTTTTTGAAACCGCTAAATATTAATAATTTATTTAATGGATAGTTCTTTAGGAATAAAGAATTTTTCTCGTTCTAAAATAAAAAGTTTAGAAATTCCTGGGTTAACTGATTTTCAATTAACTTCTTTTAACTGGTTTATTAAGGAGGGAATTAAGGAGGTGTTTGATGAACTAACGCCTATTTTTGATTACACCCAGAAAGAATTAAAATTAGAATTTCTTGATTGTCATTTAGAAGAGCCAAAATTGACAGAAAAACAGGCAAAAGAGAAAAAACTTAATTACGAGGCTTCTTTAAGGGTGAAGTTAAAAATTACCAATCTTAAAAATAATACTACTAAAGAACAAGAAGTTTATTTTGGCGATATTCCGGTAATGACTAATCGTTCTACTTTTATTATTAATGGAATTGAAAAAGTTGTTATTTCCCAGATTATTCGTTCGGCGGGAGTTTATTTCAGTTCAGTGAATTTTAGAGGAAAGAAACTTTTCGGCGCCAAAGTAATTCCTTTAAGAGGGGCTTGGTTAGAGTTCGAAACTGATTCAGATGGAGCAATTGAAGTAAAAATAGATAGAAAAAGAAAAGTCGCCGCCACTGAGCTATTAAAGATTTTTGGTCTTGAAACTACTGAACAGATTAAACAGGTCTTCAAAGAGGAAGAAAGTAAAAATTATCTTGAAGCCACATTAAAAAAAACAACTTCCACTTCTTTAGAAGAAGCCTATATTGAGGTTTATCGCCGGCTCAGACCAGGAGAATTGCCAACCTACGATAGCGCCCACGATTTGATCAATAATATGTTTTTCCGTTTGGACCGTTATGATTTAGCGAAAGTTGGACGATATAAACTAAATCAAAGATTGAATCTAAATAAAGATATCAGCAAAAGACAGTTGGATTTAGAAGATTTAATAGCCATTATTAAAGAAATTATTAAATTAAATAATGATCCGAAAGCAAAAGATGATGATATTGACCATTTAGGAAATCGACGGCTGAGAGCCGTAGGAGAAATTTTACAAGATAGATTCAGAGTTGGCTTGATGAGAATGTCAAGAACAATAAAGGATAGAATGGCTCAACTTGACCCTTTGACTATTACTCCGGCTGCTTTAATTAATCCTCGAGTTTTAATCAGCGCTTTTCGGGAATTTTTTAATGTTTCGCAATTGTGTCAACTAATGAATCAGATTAATTTACTTTCCGAATTGGAACACAAAAGAAAAATTACTCCTATGGGACCCGGCGGTTTGGTCCAAGAAAGAGCGGGAATAGATGTCAGAGATATTCACCAAAGTCATTATGGCCGTTTATGTCCTATTCAAACTCCAGAAGGAAAAAACATTGGTTTAGTATTAACTCTTTCCTTATATGCTCGTTTGAACGAGTTTGGTTTTATTGAAACTCCCTATTTTAAGGTAAGAAAAGGAGTAATCACGCCGGAAATTGTTTGGCTTAATGCGTTTGAGGAAAGTAAATATAAAATTGCCTATGCAGGAATAGAACTTGATGAAAAAGGAAGAATAAAGGATGACTGGGTTGGGGCGAGAGTAAATTTGGAGCCGACACTTGTAAAAAGAGAAGAAATTGATTTAATCGATGTTTCCCCTCAGCAAATTATTTCCGCGGCAGTTGCCCTTATTCCCTTTTTAGAGCATGATGAATCTAACCGGGCTTTAATGGGCGCTAATATGCAGCGTCAAGCAGTTCCTTGCGTTAAACCAAAAGTGCCATTAGTTTCAACTGGTTTGGAAGAAAAAATAGCCCATGATTCTGGTCAGTGCTTAATTTCCGAAGGAGAGGGAATAGTAGAGGAGGTAGATGCTAATCACATTGTCGTCCGAACTTCTAATGGTGAAAAAAAGAATTACCGATTAGTTTCTTTTGAAAGGAGTAATGAAAACTCTTGTCTTTTACAGAAGCCGATAGTAAAAAAGGGAGAGAAAGTTTTAAAAGGACAAGTATTAGCCGATGGGGCTGCAACTGAAAATGGGGCAACGGCTTTAGGTCAGAATCTGTTAGTCGCGCTGATTCCTTTTTATGGTGCCAATTACGAAGATGCGATTGTGGTTTCGGAAAGGATTTTGAAAGAAGATAGATTTTCTTCTATTCATATTGAGGAGTTTAATTGTGATGTCGTTGATACAAAATTAGGACCGGAAATTACCACTTATGATATTCCCAATGTTTCCGAAGAAAAATTAAAAAATCTGGATGAAGAAGGAATTATAAGAATTGGAGCAGAAGTTAAAGCCGGCGATATTTTAGTAGGAAAAGTTTCGCCAAAAGGAAGAGCAGATTTAACTCCGGAAGAAAGATTACTTCAGGCTATTTTTGGAGAAGAAACTAAAGATGTTAAAGACACTTCTTTGCTTTTAGAACCTTCGAGGGAAGGAAGAGTGATTAGAACAAAAATTTTATCAAGACAGGCGGGTGATAAATTAGATGTGGGAGTAATAAAGAAAATTAGTGTTGAGGTTGCCGAGTTAAGAAAACTTAGAACTGGCGATAAATTATCTGGTAGGCACGGCAATAAAGGGGTAATTTCAATAATTGTTCCTGAAGAAGATATGCCTTATTTAGAAGACGGGACGCCAGTTGATATTGTTTTAAACCCTTTAGGGGTTGTTTCTCGAATGAATTTAGGTCAGATTTTTGAAATGCATTTAGGTTGGGCTGCTTCTAAATTAAAATATCGAGCAGTAGTACCATCTTTAGACGGGCCGACGAGTGAAGAAATCAAAGAAGAATTAATTAAAGCCGGTCTGCCAGAAGATGGACACGTTGTTTTATATAACGGCAAAACTGGTGAGCCTTTTGATAAGAAAGTGGGGGTAGGAATAATGTATTTAATGAAATTAGACCATATGGTTGAGGATATCATTCATATGAGAGCAGTTGGCCCTTATTCTTTAATTACTCAACAACCTTTAGGCGGAAGAGCCCATTTTGGCGGCCAAAGATTTGGAGAAATGGAAGTATGGGCTTTAGAGGGTTATGGGGCAAGTTATACCCTGCAGGAAATGTTAACCATAAAGTCAGATGATGTTTTGGGAAGGGCTTCTGCTTATGAAGCAATTATTAATGGAGAAAAAATTAAAAATTTGAATATTCCCGCTGCTTTTAATGTGATTTTAAAAGAATTACAATCTTTGGCTTTGTCGATTAATTTAATAAAATCTCAAAATCCTTAATGGACGGGTAAAATTACTCCTATGGTTTATAAAATAAAAGAAACTGAACACAAAGAAGAAACTAAAACTGAAAAACCAATCAGTGATTTTGATTCTTTACAGATTAAACTTGCTTCTCCTCAGGAGATATTGAATTGGTCGTTTGGCGAAGTTACAAAAGCAGAAACTATTAATTATCGGACTCAGAAGCCAGAAAAAGAAGGACTTTTTTCTGAGCAAATTTTTGGTCCTGTCAAAGATTACGAATGTGCCTGCGGAAAATACAAGGGAATGAGATATAAGGGAGTGAAGTGCGACCGTTGCGGCGTAGAAGTGATTCATTCTCTTTCAAGAAGGGAAAGAATGGGCCATATTGAATTGGCGGCCCCAGTCACTCATATTTGGTTTTTAAGAAGTGTTCCTTCAAGAATAGGATTGCTTTTAGATATTCCTCAAAACGCTTTAGAGTCAGTAGTTTATTATAATGGTTATATTGTGACTCAAGTCGATGAAGAGGCAAAGAAAAAAGTTCTTCTTCAATTAGAAAAAGAATATCAAAGTAAAATAGAAAAAATAGAAAAAGAAAGCAAAGAAATCAAAGATAAAAATCAAAAAAAGAAAAAAGAATCAAAAGCAAAATTTTCTAGATTGTCTGACGCTCAAAAACAGGCAATAAAAGAATTATCAGAAACAAAAGAAAGATTAGTAAATGAATTATTAATGATAAGGCCAAAAGCAATTTTTTCCGAAGTCGATTATCTTCTTCTTTCAAAAAAATATGGTCATATTTTTACTGCCTCTACTGGCGCTGCTCCAATTAAAAAGTTTTTAGAAGAAGTCAATTTATTAGACCTCCAAGAGGAATTGCAAGAGGTTTTAGAAAAACAAAAAAAGAGAGGGCAAGTAGAGACAAAATTAATTAATAGGTATCGTTTAGTGAGGGCATTTTTGAAATCTAAAGTTAAACCAGAGTGGATGATTTTAACTGTTTTACCGGTTTTGCCTCCTGATTTGCGACCAATGGTTCAACTTGAAGGTGGCAAATTTGCTTCTTATGATTTAAACGATTTATATCGCCGAGTAATAAATCGTAATAATCGTTTAAAAAAATTATTGGAGTTAAAAGCGCCGGAAGTAATTGTAAAAAACGAAAAAAGAATGCTTCAAGAAGCAGTTGACGCGCTGCTGGATAATTCCATTAGAAAAGTAAGCAGTTCTACTCCAATGCATGCTGCCCAACATCGGCCTTTACGCTCACTGGCTGATTTGCTTTCTGGTAAACAGGGTCGTTTTAGACAGCATCTTTTAGGCAAACGAGTAGATTATTCTGGCCGGTCAGTGATTGTTGTTGGACCGGAACTCAAAATTGACGAATGTGGGGTTCCGAAAAGAATGGCTTTGGAAATTTTTAAGCCATTTGTGATTAATGAACTGATTAAAAGAGAAATAGTTCATAGTCCGAAAATGGCTAATCGTCTAATTGAAGAAGAACCAGATGTGGTTTGGGAGATTTTAGAAAATGTAGTAAAAGATAAATTAATACTTTTAAATCGAGCACCAACTCTTCATCGTTTAAGTATCGAGGCTTTTAAACCAAAATTAGTTGAGGGTTTGGCTTTAAGGATTCCGGCTTTGGTTTGTCTTCCTTTTAATGCTGACTTTGATGGCGATCAAATGGCGCTTCATCTCCCATTAACTGAAGAAGCACAACTTGAAGCAAGGACAAGAATGCTCTCTTCCTTGGGTATTTTAAAACCGGCTGATGGCGAACCAGTAATGTTTCCCCGCTTGGATATGGTTTTGGGAATTTATTGGTTGACAATGGATTTGCCTATGCCAGAAGGAAAAGAGATAAAAATATTTGCTGATGAGAAAGAAGCACTTTTAGCATATGAATATAAAAAAATTGATCTTCACGATAAAATAAAAGTCAGAATTAATAAACTTAAGGGAGAAATTGTTGAGACTACTGTTGGCCGAATTATTTTTAATGAAATTTTGCCTAAAGAAATTGGTTTTATTAATAATCAATTAAATTCAAAAGATCTAAAGAATTTATCAAGAGAGATTGTCGAAACTATAAAGGATTTTAAAGAGAGCGCCGAAATTCTAAATAAGATGAAAGAGCTTGGTTTTCTTTATGCCACTTTATCTGGGATTTCTTGGAGTTATAGCGATTTAAAAATTCCAGAGGAAAAATATTCAATTATTAAAGAAACCCAGAAAAAAGTTGAAGGAATTAATAGACAATACGAGGAGGGGCTTTTATCAGAAGAAGAAAAAAAAGTTTTAATTCAAACTGAATGGCAACATGCAACTGATTTAATTTCTGAATTAGTGCCGAAGGTTTTAAAATCAGACGATTCAGTTTTTGTAATGATTAATTCAGGAGCGAGGGCAAGTTGGATGATTGCTTCTCAAATTATGGGAATGAAAGGATTAGTAGTCAATCCTAAAGGAGAGTTGATTGAAATGCCAATTCTTTCTTCGCATCAGGAGGGTTTTAATGTTTTGGAGTATTTTGCCGCTTCGCACGCGGGAAGAAAAGGCTTGGCTGATACTGCTTTAAAAACTTCTTTTGCCGGTTATTTAACAAGAAGATTAGTTGATGTTAGCCATGAAATAATTATTAATAGTAGTGATTGTGGTACTAAAAAGGGATTGGTGGTTAGAAGAAAAGAAGTTGAAAATGAAGGAGAAAAATTTGAAGAGAAAATTTATGGCCGTTATGTTTTAGAAGATGTCAAAGATAAAAAAGGTAAAGTCGTTTTAAAGGCGAATAGTCTTATTGATTACGAATTAGCGAAAAAAATAGCGGAAAGTGAAATTGAAGAGGTTGTAATTCGTTCACCTTTGTATTGTCTTAATCGTTATGGCCTTTGCCAGAAATGCTATGGTTTAGATTTGGCTTGGAAAAAGCCAATTGACTTAGGAGAAGCAGTTGGAGTAGTGGCGGCTCAGGCAATTGGAGAACCAGGGACACAGTTAACCTTAAAAACTTTTCATTTGGGAGGCGTGGCCCGGGCGGTTGATATCACCCAAGGTTTGCCTCGAGTAGAAGAACTATTAGAAGCCAGGGTTCCAAAAGGAGAGGCGCCGCTTTCTGAAGTAGATGGGGAAGTAGTAGAAGTTGAGCATTTAAATCATCAGTATTTTATTAGAATAAAACCAGAAAAGAGAGAGGATAATATTACAAAAGGCCGAGGAAGAAAAAATAAAAGAGAAATTATAGAATATGTTGTTCCGGAAATAACTACTATTTATGTCAAAAAAGGAGATAAAATAAAAAAAGGAACTCAACTTTGCGAAGGCAATCTTGATTTAAAGAAAATTCTTAATCTTTTAGGAGAGGAGGCCTGTCAAAAATATATTTTAAAAGAAGTCAAAAAGGTGTATAATATTTCAGGTTCTAAGATTAACGATAAGCATTTTGAGATTATTATCAGACAAATGTTTTCTCGAGTTAAAATTATTGAGCCGGGCGAGAGTGATTTTATTGTCGGAGAAATTATTACCAAAAACCAATATTTGAATGAAGTGGATAGACTGAAGACGGCAAAAAAAGAACCACCAAAAGCGGTTCAGGTAATTAAAGGAATTAAAGCCGTGGCTTTGACTTCTGAGAGTTTCTTATCTGCTGCTTCTTTTCAGGAAACTTCTCGGGTTTTAATTCAGGCAGCAATCGAAGGAAAGATTGACTATCTGCGAGGACTAAAAGAAAATGTGATTATTGGTCGTTTAATTCCGGCTGGTACTGGCTTTAGAAATATAACTACACTTTAACCGTTAAACTATTCAATAATACTACTATGGAATCATCAAATAATTCTTTGCCTCAACATCTTGGAATAATGATTGATGGAAACCGTCGTTGGGCAAAAAAAAGAGGATTACCCCCCTTTGAAGGACACAGGAAAGGTATTCAAAGAGTTGAAGAAATAATTAAATATGCCTATAAAAGGGGTGTTAAAATTTTAACCCTTTATGGTTTTTCAACTGAGAATTGGAAAAGAAATCCCAAGGAAGTTAATTTTCTAATGAATCTTTTTGAAAAGTATGTCAAAAAGGGCTTAAAAGAAGAACAAAAGAAGGATAAAAAATATTATATTCAATTTAGACACATCGGAAGAAAAGATAGATTACCAAAACACTTAGTAGAACTTTTGGAAAAGTTAGAGAAAGCGACTAGAAAAAACAGTCAGATGGTGGTGAATGTAGCGATTGATTATGGTGGCAGAGATGAAGTAGTAAGAGCGGTAAAAAAAATCATTAGGAAAAAATTAAAACCAGAAGAAATTACAGAAGAAGTGTTAATGAAAAATTTAGATACTGGTGATTTGCCAGATGTAGATTTTGTTATTCGCACTTCAGGGGAAATGAGACTATCAAATTTCCTACCTTTACAAGCAACTTATGCCGAACTTTATTTTCCCAGAATCTATTGGCCTGATTTTGACAAAGAACAATTTGATCTATCTTTAGAAGAATTTAAAAAGCGGGAAAGAAGATTTGGAAAATAAAATTTACTTTTAGAAAATTTGTGATATAATACTCCTGATAATGTTTCAAAAACATTCAATTTAATTATCACTGCTATGTCAGAGCAACAATTAAGAAAAATTCTAATCAGTTTTTTAATTATTTCTGTAGCCGGAGGCTTTCTTTTCGGTTTTTTGGGAGGGATTTATTCTTCTAAAATCTTAAAACCACAACCTACTCCTTTAGAAGAAAGCACTCTTAAAAAAGAATCAGAATATCAAAGTTTAAGTTATGAAGATAAGATAATTAGGGCAGTCAAAGCCAGCGAAAATTCAGTTGTGAGTATCATTGCTACTAAAGATTTGCCAGTTTTAGAAAGATATTATCTGAATCCTTTTGAAGAATTTTTTCCAGATTTTTTTCCTTTTGGCTTTGAGTTTCAAATTCCTCAGTATCGTCAAAAAGGAACTGAAAAGAAAGAAGTTAGTTCTGGTTCTGGTTTTATAGTTGATAGTCGTGGCTTTATAGTTACTAACAAACACGTTGTTTCTGATAGCGAAGCGGAATATACAGTTTTAACTAATGATGAAAAAAAATATAAGGCTTCAATTATCGCTGTTGACCCAGGAGAAGATTTGGCAGTTTTAAAAATTGAGGCAGATAATTTAATTCCTCTTAAATTAGGAGATTCTTCGAAAATTGAAATTGGAGAAACAGTAATTGCCATTGGCAATGCTTTAGGAGAATTTAAAAATACTGTTTCTGTGGGGGTAGTTTCTGGTTTATATCGGACTATTGAAGCAAGCGATTTTTCAGGGAATACACAAATTTTAAACGATGTCATTCAGACAGATGCGGCTATTAATCGTGGAAATTCAGGCGGCCCGCTTTTAAATTTAAAAGGTGAAGTAATAGGAGTAAATGTGGCGATGGTTTCTGGCGCTCAAAACATCGGTTTTGCAATTCCAATCAATAAAATTAAAAATTCTTTAAACCAAGCAATTGAAACTGGAGAAATTAAAATTCCTTTTTTGGGAATAAGGTATGTTTTAGTAAATTCTCAAATTAAAGAAGAGAAAAATTTAAAATATGACTACGGTGCTTTGATTGTAAAAGGAGAAGGAAAAAACGACTATGCGATTGAGCCAGGTTCTCCCGCAGAAAAAGCAAACTTAAAGGAAGGAGATATTATTTTAGAGATAGATGGTAAAAAAATTAATGAAAAAAATAATCTGGCTAATTTAATTCGCGATTATAAAATTGGCGATGTTGTCACTTTGAAAGTGGCTCGGGGAGATGAAGTTTTTGAGGTCAAAGTGACACTTATAGAAAGAAAAGCAAAATACCAATAGTTGAACTGTTAACTAATAACTTATAACTTTATGCCAATAGGCCGGTTTACAAATCAAGCCCAAATGGCTTTAGAAAAAGCCCAGCAAATGGCTTTCGAAAGAAATCAGGGGGAAATGCGCGCTCTCCATCTTTTAATTGTTCTTTTAGAAGATGATTTTAATATTAAAGAAATTTTAGAAAAAGAGATGAAAATTTCTGTTGATGATTTAACAAAAGAGGTTTTGGAAGAAATTGTGAAACTGCCAAGAATTTATGTAACGGGCGGAGCTTTCGCCACTCTACCCTTATCGCAAGAAATGATGTCTGTAATTGAAAGCGCGGCAAAAAAATCGTATGAAGATAAAAATGAGTTCATTTCTCCGGAATATCTTTTCTATGGCATTTTAAGTACTAAAAATTCTGCTCAAGAAATTTTAAATAAATACCACATTCAAAAGGATGAGTATTTGGAGGTTTTAAATAAATATGGCCAGGGAGAGAAGATTACTGATGAATTTCAAGAATTAGGAGAAAATAATTTGGAAAAATACACCCAAGATTTAACTCAACTAGCCAGAGAGGATAAACTTGATCCAGTAATAGGCAGAGAAAATGAACTTCGAAGAGTGATGCAAATTTTATCCCGAAGAACAAAAAACAATCCTATTTTATTAGGCGAGGCTGGGGTAGGAAAAACTGCCATTGTTGAGGGATTGGCTCAACTGATTGCGAAAGGTGAAGTGCCAGAAACTTTAAAAGATAAAAAAATTATTTCTTTGGATCTGGGAGCCCTAGTTGCTGGCACTCGTTTCCGGGGCGAGTTTGAAGAGAGACTGAAAAATCTTTTAAAAAGCATTAAAAAAGAAAATAACATTATTGTTTTTATCGATGAAATTCATACTCTAGTTGGAGCCGGAGCAGCCGAAGGTGCGATTGACGCCTCTAATTTACTGAAGCCGGCTTTAGCCAGAGGAGAATTAAGGGCAATCGGAGCCGCTACTTTCAAAGATTATAGGGAATATATAGAGAAAGATCCGGCTCTAGAAAGAAGATTTCAGCCGGTAATCGTTGAGGAGCCTACTCCAGATGAAGCAATAGCAATTTTAAGAGGTTTAAAAGAAAAATATGAAATCCATCATGGTTTAAAAATTACTGACGAAGCAATTACAACGGCTGTTCATTTGTCAGTTCGTTATATTACTTCACGTTTTCTGCCTGATAAGGCAATCGATTTAATAGATGAGGCTGCTTCCTCTATTAGTTTAGAGATAGGAAGTGTTCCCTTGCCTGTGCTAGAACTATCTAAAAAAATTAGAAATTTAGAATTGGAAAAAGAGGCTTTAAAACAAGAGTCAGGTTCAAGTAAAGTCCGCTTGAAGAAAATTAATGCCGAATTAAAAAAATTAAAAAAAGAATATGAAGTAATAGAAGAAAGATATAAAGAAGAAAAGAAATTATTTTTTGCCGTTAGTAATATTAAAAAAGAAATTGAAGATTTGCGCAAAAAAGCAGAAATGGAAGAGAGAGAGGGACATTTGGATAAAGTGGCAGAAATTCAATATGGAATAATTCCAATAAAAGAAAAAGAACTAATGGAAAATGAGAAAAAATTAGCCAGTATTCCCTTGGAGAAAAGATTTCTTAAAAATGAAGTCACGGCAGAGGATATTGCGAATGTTGTTTCTAATTGGACTGGAATTCCAGTTTCCAAAATGATGGAGGAAGAGACTAAAAAATTAATGAGAATGGAAGAAGAACTCAGAAAGAGAGTTATTGGTCAGGAAGAGGCGATAAAAGCAGTCTCAAGAGCGATTCGAAGAGCAAGAGCCGGCCTTTCTGAAGAGGAAAGACCCTTAGGTTCGTTTATCTTTCTAGGCCCTACTGGAGTAGGAAAAACTGAACTAGCCAGAGCCCTGGCAGAATTTATGTTTTCTGATGAAAATTCAATGATTAGATTTGATATGTCGGAATATATGGAGAAACATTCAGTAAGCCGACTAATTGGTTCTCCGCCCGGTTATGTTGGATATGAAGAAGGTGGACAATTGACTGAGGCAGTAAAACACCGGCCCTATAGTTTAATTTTATTTGATGAAATAGAAAAGGCTCATCCCGAAGTTTTTAATATTTTGCTTCAGATTTTAGATAATGGAAGATTAACCGATGGTCGTGGTCGTACTGTTAATTTCAAAAATACGATTATTATTATGACCTCCAATTTGGGCGGAGAATATATTAAAGAGATGACAAATTTAGGATTTGAAACCGAAAATAAAGACCAGACTAAAGTAAGGAATTCGGGATTAAAAGAAAAAATTCTTCAATCTTTAAGAGAATACTTCCGGCCGGAATTTATTAATCGCTTGGATGAAATCATTGTTTTTAATCCCTTAACTTTGGAGGATATTAGAAAAATAGTTGAGCTTCAATTTGCTAAAATTAATAAAAGATTAGAAGAAAAGGGAATTGTTTTAGAAATAACCGAGAAAGCAAAAGAATTTATTGCAAAAAATGGTTATGATCCAGAATATGGCGCTCGGCCTTTAAAAAGGTTTATTGAGAAAAATATTTTAGACATTTTGGCTGATAAATTAATTAATCGCGAGATAAAAGAAGAAGCGCGAGTTTTAGTTGATTTGGAAAATAATCAATTAGTTTTGAAAGAAATTCCTAAAAAAACTTTTCTAAAAAGTTATGGAGGAAAAAAAGAAAAGATTAAAAGTTGAGTTTAAAAAATTATTTTCGCAAGGAATAAACAAAAATTTACTTCTTTTTTTCTGCTACAGCATTAGTTTAACATGTTTGATTTTTTTCCCGCCTCGCTTTTTATGGCTTTTTATCGCCGCTTTAATTATTATTTTCTGGAAGATTTTTTTTGGTTTATCTTGGTTTAATTTTATATTCTGCTTTCTTTCCGTTTTTCAAATATCAATTTTAGTTGTTTTTTTTCATCGTTGGTGGCTTTTTTTAATTGCCAGCACTCTAATTGTTTTATTATTTAAAAAGATATTTAGTCAGTCGCCGAAAGAAATTGAGAAATGGCGACTTATTTGTTTCTACTATCTTTTTTTCTTGTGGATAGTGCTTTGTTTAGGAAGTTATAGTCTTTTAAATTTAAATTTTGCTACAAGTTTTCTGCTTTTTACTTTAGGAATAATAATTTATTCTTTAATTTACTTTCTAATGGAAGAAAAAATATTTTTTTTAAATGGTCTAATTATTATTCTCTTAAATTTAGAAAGTTTTTGGCTGATAAATTATTTAACTCTTCCTCTTCCTTTTCTGTCTCTTTTACTATTTCTAAATTATTGGTTTATCCTTTATTTTTATTTCTTTCCTCAAACTAATTAGAATTTTTTCAAAGACTTCTTTCAAAATTTCTCTTTCTTTTAAAGAGAAATTTTTTAAAATAAAATTTTCGGCTTTTGTTTTTTTAAGAGAAAAAGGTCGGACACCTATTCTAATGCGCCAGAAGTTTTTACTTTTTAAATGATTTATTACTGATTCAACTCCTTTATGGCCAGCGCTTCCTCTTTCTTTTTGAATTTTAAAATTGCCAATCATTAAATCACTGTCATCGTGACAAACAATAATATTTTGATTTTCTGTTTTGAAGAAGTTTTTTAATTTTCTCACTGCTTCTCCGGAATTATTCATAAAAACCAAAGGTTTTGTCAAAATTATCAGTTGACCATTAATTTTAATTTTACTAATTTCTGAGAGACAAATCTTATTCTCTTTAAAATTTTCACTATTTAAATAATTTTTTAGCCAATCTAAAAACAGAGCACCTGCATTATGCCGAGTATTTCTATATAACTCGCCCGGATTTCTTAAGCCGATTATTAATACCTTAACCATTAATTTTACTCTTTAGATAATTTTGAATTTCAGAATAATTTTCAAAACCGGCTTTTGGAATCAAAACATAAATGTTTTTTTGTTCATTAGTTTGCGGGTCTGTCCATAAATAGGAAGTAGAAGCGAGGAGTTTGTCCGGTTCTCTGGTGGTTAAACTTAAATAAATAATTTCTTCACTTTTGGTATTTTTAAAGGTTTTAAAGAAATTTAAAGCAGTTTCTAAATCTAAATCGGTAATAAAATGACCTTCCAAAGATTGCCAAATTTTTAGCCAATCTATTAAATTCCAAGAACTGCTTATTTTTGTGATTTTGTCTTTTAAATTGGCCAAGAGTTGCTGCTGATTTTTCATTCGATAAAAATCACCTTCTTTATCATAACGTGACCTGACAAATTTTATCGCTAATTTACCATCTAAATTTCGCCAACCAGCCTCTAATTTAAAAATTTCTGATGGGTTATAGGGATTGACTAAATTTGGATCAACGATATCTTTTTCTAACCAAATAGTTACTCCGCCGATAGCATCCACCAATTTGCCAAAACCGACTAAATCAAAAATTACTACATAATCAATCTCTTCCCCTATAATTTCTGAAACTTTATTTTTTATTAAACTATATTTTTTCGCTTTGCTAAATTGATTAACATAAGAATTTTCCGAAACATAAAGTTCATTTATTTTGCTATTAGTATTAGTCAGGTTATTTTTTACCCATAAATCGCGGGGGATAGAAACTACTGCTACTTTTTTTGTTAAGGAATTTAATTGGACAACAAAAATTGTATCAGTTAAAAGCGCCCCCCTGGAACCATCGCCTGCTATTCCGAGAAAAAGAATGTTAGTTTTTGGTTTTAAGGCAGTCTGTTCCTTTTTGACTAAAACCGGTTGATTGTTGTTTGAGAAGGAAATTAGATATTGCCGTGGCTCTTTTAGTCCCCACAAATAAAAGCCGATTGCTATTCCCAAGATAACAATAAATATCTTTTTTAAACTTTGTTTTAAGAAATGTTGCATTGCTACTATTTAACTAAAAATTTGGGATAAAAGCAATCTTTTAAAAGGGTTTGATTTTTTCTATTTTTTATGCTAATATACCTAGAATTTTTAAAAAGGTATGTGGAAAAAGATAATTTGGGAAAACTTAGAGGTAATGCTTATTGCCCTTTTGATAGTGATTCCGATTCGGGCTTTTGTTATTCAACCATTTATAGTCTATGGCTCTTCAATGGAGCCAAATTTTTATTCCCGCGATTATTTGATAATTGATGAAATCTCTTATCGGTTTCGATCTCCGCTAAGGTATGAAACGGTTGTTTTTAAGGCCCCTAATCAGCCATCTCATTATTATATTAAACGAATAA
>DAOSBJ010000003.1:0-7360 GCA_035360795.1 Minisyncoccota bacterium | reverse complement strand
ACGGTTGTTTTTAAGGCCCCTAATCAGCCATCTCATTATTATATTAAACGAATAAATTATATTATAAATTATATTAAACGAATAATCGGTTTGTCGAATGAGAGGGTTGAACATTATTATATTAAACGAATAATCGGTTTGCCAAATGAGAGAGTTGAAATTAAAGATAATAAAATATTTATTACCGATGTAAATGGAAAAACTTTTGAATTAGAAGAAAAATATTTAAAAGGAGAAAACGCTAATACTAGCGGCAGTTTGTCTTTAACATTGGGCCCGAATCAATATTTTGTCTTAGGGGATAATCGTTCTGCTTCTTATGATTCTAGAAATTGGGGTCCGCTCGATAAAGATTTAATCATCGGCCGAGTCTGGCTAAGATTGTGGCCTTACAACCGAATAATGGCTTTTTCTCCCTCTCTCTCAAATTAAAAAATGAAAAATAATTCTAAAAGAAAATCGTCTGTTAAAATAGTTCAAAAACCTCGAGGAATGAAAGATATTCTACCTTCGGAATATTCTTATTATGATTTTATTTTGAAGACTGCTAAAAAGATTTTTGAATATTATAATTATCAAAGAATTGAAACTCCAGTTTTGGAGAAAGCAGAACTATTTTTAAGAGGAGTTGGCAAGGACACTGACGTTGTTCACAAAGAGATGTATTTTGTTAAAACCAAAGAAAAGGGTGAACTTTTAGTTTTAAAACCAGAAGGGACAGCGCCAGTTGCCAGAGCTTATATTGAAAACGCTCTTTTTAACGAACCGCAGCCAGTCAAATTTTATTACTTTTCTCCTTTTTTTCGTCATGAAAAACCCCAGGCTCATAGATTTAGACAGTTTTATCAATTAGGATTAGAGGCAATTGGTTCCGATGATTCCGCTTTAGATGTTCAGATTATTTTTCTTTCCTGGTTGTTTTTAGAAAGTTTGGGTTTTAGTAAAAAAAATTTAGTTATTAAAATAAATAGTATTGGCTGTTCTTCTTGCCGTCACAATTATATTAAAAATTTAGTCAAATATTATAATTTAAAAAAGAAATATCTTTGTTCTGATTGCAAAAGAAGACTAAAAACTAATCCTTTAAGATTGCTAGATTGTAAAAATGAAAAATGTCAGCCAATTAAAGAATCAGCGCCTAATATTTTAGATTATCTTTGTGAGAATTGTCGAGTTCATTTTAAAAGCGTGCTCGAAAGTTTAGATTATTTGGGCATTCCTTATTTTTTAGATAAAACTCTTGCTCGGGGTTTTGACTATTATACCCGGACTGTTTTTGAAGTATTTAAAGAAGGTGAGGATAAATCAAGTGCTTTGGGCGGAGGTGGCCGGTATGATGATTTGGTTAAAATGTTAAAAGGACCAAAAAAAGGAGGGGCAGGAGTTGCTTTTGGGGTAGAAAGATTAATAGAAGAAATAAAACTAATGGGAAAAAAGTTTCCTTCTCCCCATTGTGATGTTTTTCTTATTCAATTAGGAGATAAAGCAAAAAATATCGCTTTTTCCTTATTGGAGAGGTTTAGAAAAGAAGGAATTATGGTCGGAGAAAACTTAGGAAAAGAGAGCCTTAAAAATCAATTACGTTATGCTAATCGTCTAAAGGCAAAATATGTTTTGATTTTAGGACAACAAGAAGTGATAGATGAAACCATTATCTTAAAAGATATGACTTCTGGCTTGCAAGAAGTTGTTCCTTTAGATAAAATAGAGGAAGTTTTAAAAAAATATTTAGAAACTAAAATTTAATTTATAAAGAATTTATAAAATATGGCTATCGTAATTAAAAGAAAATCAGGCGAATCGGTTACTACTTTTGTTAACCGGGCCAATCAAATTATTAAGAAGAGTGGAATTCTTTTGGAAGCAAGAAAGAGGCGTTTTTATCTTAAAAAACCAAATGAAAGAGCCAAAAAATTATCTGCTCTTCATAAAATCAAAGTTTTAAAAGAAGTAGAACATAAAAGAAAATGGGGGATAATTTAATTTCTCAAATAAAAAATGAAAACCAAAGCAGAAATTTTAATCTATAATTATACCAAAGAGCGTATTCCCAGTAAAAAATTCTTCTCAGAAAAATTAAATGATTTTCTTAAAAAATTAAAAGAAAATAAATCTATAGAAATTGCCTTGGTTTTCGTTAATCCATCCCAAATTAAAAAATTAAATTATTATTGGCGAAAGAAAAATAAAGTTACCAGCACTTTGTCTTTTTCTAGTCAAATTGCTTTTTCTAGAATTAAAGATTTAGGAGAAATATTTTTTTGTCCCCAAAAAATAAAGCAAGAGGCGAAAAAATACAAAATTAAAGAATTAAATTTATATTCCAGATTATTAGCCCACAGCCTTCTTCATCTTTATGGTTTTTCTCATTCCTCTAAAACTGATTCTAAAAAAATGATACAATTAGAAAAACTTCTTTTAGAAAACAAATAAATTTTTAATGACTAATCAATATTTAGCAATTGATTTAGGTTCGCATTCTATTAAGGCATTGGTAGGAGTACCAGAGGTTGGCGGTTGGAAGGTTGTAATGCCGGTTTTAAGAAAATCAAAAGGGATAAAATTTGGAGAAATTGAAGATGTTGAGGCAGTAGCAGAAGAAGTTGATAATTTGTTAAGAGAAATAGAGGGATTAATGAAAGGAACGAGATTTAAATCGATAGTAATAGGTATTAACAGTCCTAAAATAGATATTCATTTATCAAAGGGGACCTCGGTTGTTTCCAGAGCAGATGGAATTATTTCCGAAGAGGATAAAAAAAGAGCAGAAAAGGCCGCTCAGGCTTTTGCTTTAAACACCAATCGAAGTTTAATTCAAACTGTCTTCAGGGATTATCTTATTGATGGCACGAGTAAAGTTAAAAATCCCGTTGGCCTTAATGGTTTAAGACTAGAAGCGGAAGCATTACTAATAGACGTTTTTTCGCCAGTGGTAAAAAATATTGATTTATTAAAAGAGGCGATTGGTTTAAATAATGCAACTAAGGTAATTCTTGCTTATGCCGGAGCAGAATTGGCTTTATCAAATCAGGATAAAGAAGTTGGGGCTTTGGCTTTAGATTTAGGAGCCTCCACCACTTCAATGGCAGTTTACGAAAACGGTGAGCTTTTGGATTTAAAAGTTTTCCCTTTAGGGGGGAACAATATCACGAGCGATATTGCAATAGGATTAAAAACCTCCATTGACACAGCCGAAGAGATTAAAATAAAAGAAGGAATAGCCTCAGTAAAAAAAGTTAATCGAGGAGAAAATTTTGATTTAAATGATTATTTTAACGAAGTAGAAGAGGGAACAAAAATTAGCAAAAAATTTTTAGCAGAAATTATAGAAGCGAGATTAGTTGAAATTTTTGATGCTGCAAGCGAAAGATTAAAACAAATTTCTAAGTTTCAGAAATTGGCTGGCGGAGTAGTTCTTTATGGTGGAGGAGCGAAAATGAATTTTGTAAAAGAATTGGCAAAAGAAAAATTCAAATTACCAGTTAGATTAGTTAAGCCAGAGATTGAATGGTATAAAGAAAATCCAGACCCGACTTTTGTTGGAGTTTTGGGGCTCATGGATTTAAAAATGAAAAGTTTAGAAGTTCCCGCTTTAGAAGGAACGAGTACTTTAGGTAATGCTTGGGATTTTATTAAGCGCCTGTTCAGTTGGTAAAGGACAATAAATAAATAAAAGATAAAAAAAGAATGAGCAAAAAAAGAAAAACAAAATCTAAAAAGAAGATGTTGCCCCGTAGAGAAGAGGTTGCTCGGTCTTCTTTTCATTTTCAGGAAGGAAAAAGAAAGAAGAAAGCAAAAAAACAGGAAGTTTCAATTAAAATAGGAAACCAAAATATCAATATAAAAGTAATTGGAATCGGTGGGGCAGGTGGAAATATGGTGACAAGGATGAGAGAGAAAAAGATTGAAGGGGTAGAATTTATAGCTTTGAATACCGATGCTCAGGCTTTGAGATTAACGAGAGCCGATATTAAAATTCAATTAGGCAAAAACGCTTGCCGGGGATTAGGAGCTGGAATGGACCCGGACAAAGGCCGAGAAGCCACACAAGAAAGTTTAGAGGAAATAGATAAAATTCTAAATAATCCTGATTTGGTTTTTTTGGTTTGTGGTTTGGGTGGAGGAACTGGCTCAGGAGGGGCGCCAGTAGTTGCCAATCTTTTAAGGCAAAAAAATATTTTAACTGTATCTTTCGTTACTAAACCTTTTACTTTCGAAGGAGAAAAAAGACAAGAAGTAGCAGAAGAGGCCTGGCAGAAACTTTATAATGAAGTGGATTCAATCATTACTATTCCAAATGACAGAGTTTTTAATCTTGTTGAAGAAAAAACCCCTATTTTGGAGGCTTTTTCTAAAATTGATGATATTTTAAGAATGGGGATAAAAGGAATCGCCGACCTTATTTTTTATCCGGGATTAATAAATTTAGATTATGCCAATATAAAAACTATCTTAACCAACGCCGGCATTACTTTAATGGGAATTGGCAAAGCCACAGGCGAAAATAGAGCCAGAAGAGCCGCTGAGGCGGCAATCTCTTCTCCTCTCTTTGATGTTTCAATTGATGGAGCGAAAAAAATTCTTTTTAATATCAGCGGAGGCAAAGATTTGTCTTTAGTTGAGATTCATGACGCTTCAAGAATAATCACTCAAACTGCCTCCAAAGATGCCCAAGTTGTCTTTGGGACAAGTTTTGACAAAGATTTAAAAAAATCAGAAGTTAAAGTAACTGTGATTGCCGGTTTGTCAGATCAAGAGTTTAAAGAAGTTTATGAAACGCCATTGCCCTTTACTACCAAAGTGCCAATTGAAGATATCACAGAAGAAAAGCCAGAAGAAGAATCTTTTCAAGAGAATAAAGAAATTGAAATTCCGGCCTTTTTGAGAAGACAGAAAAAGAAAAAATAATTTTTTTAAATTTGTATGATTAATTTAAAAAAATTTAAAAATCATATTACCAAAATTGAAAAAAGAGAAGGAGAGATTGTTCCTTTTGACAGGAGTAAAATAGAAGAAGCAATTTTTAAAGCCCTGACTGCAACAGATGAAGG
Source organism: Minisyncoccota bacterium (assembly GCA_035360795.1). Taxonomy (GTDB): domain Bacteria; phylum Patescibacteriota; class Minisyncoccia; order UBA6257; family UBA6257; genus DAOOKJ01. The sequence continues at coordinate 2,309 of DAOSBJ010000003.1, read as the reverse complement.
AGGAAGAAATTTGGCGAGAGAACTGTCGCGCAAGGTTACTAAACTTTTAAATAAACGTTTTAAAAAAGACGAAATTCCCAATGTTGAACAAATTCAAGATATCGTTGAGGAGGTTTTAGTTTTAGAAGGTTTGGTTGAAGCGGCTAAAGCCTATATTTTGTATCGAGAACAACGTCGGCTCTCTCGCGAATCTAAAGTCAATCTAGGAGAAGCAATTAGTTTAGTAGATGATTATTTTCTGGAAAATAATTGGGAAGTGAAAGAAAACAGCAATATGGCTTTTTCCCTTCAGGGATTAAACCATTATGTTTCTGCTTATATCTCTAAAAAATATTGGTTAAATAGAATTTATCCTCAGGAAGTGAGAAAGGCAAATGAAGAAGGTGACCTTCATATTCATAATTTAGACATTTTGGGCGCTTATTGTTGTGGTTGGGATTTATATGATGTTTTACTGAAAGGTTTTGGCGGAGTAGTCGGCAAAATTCAGTCAAAACCTCCCAAACATTTTCGTACTGCTTTAGGTCAAGTAGTGAATTATTTTTATACTCTTCAGGGTGAAAGCGCAGGCGCGCAAGCTTTTTCTAATTTTGATACTCTTTTAGCCCCATTTATTAAATATGATAATTTATCTTATCGAGAAATAAAACAATCTTTACAGGAATTTTTGTTTAATTGTAATGTGCCGACAAGAGTAGGATTTCAAACTCCGTTTGAAAACATTACTTTAGATTTAAAAGTCCCAGAGCATTTAAAAGAGATGCCGGTTATTCTTGGCGGTCAGCCGCAAAAAGAAACTTATAAAGAGTTTCAGAAAGAAATGGACATTTTCAATCAGGCGTTAACAGAGGTTTATATAGAAGGCGATGCCAGTGGTAGAGTCTTTACCTTTCCTATTCCAACCTATAACATTACTAAAGATTTTGAGTGGGAAAATGAGACTTATAATGGAATTTGGCAGATGACAGCAAAATATGGCATTCCTTATTTCTCCAATTTCATAAATTCTGATATGAAGCCAGAAGATGCGAGGAGTATGTGCCTTTTAAATACTGAAGAAGTAATAATCAGAGAAAATGGCGTTATTACAAGAAAGCAAGTAGGCGAATTGATAAAACAAAATAAATTAGGAGATTTTGATGAGGATGGTTGGGTCGAATGTCAAGCAAACAAAAAATTAGAGGTACTTTCTTTAAATTATTTAAGTGGCAAAACCGAATGGGCTAGAGTAACGAGATTCCTAAAACTGGAAGGGAAACAACTAATAACAATTAGCACTACTGATGGCAAAGAGATAAAATGTTCTCCAAAGCATCTTGTTCCTGTTTTAACTAATAATGGTTTAGTTAATAAATTTGCTGAAGATATTACTACAAACGATTATTTGCTGAATCTGAAAAAGGCCTCCGATTTAAATAAGGAGTATCAAAAAATAAAAGATGATTTATATTTGGATGAAGATTTAGCAAAACTTTTGGGTTATTTTACTGCTGATGGAAATTATTTATTTGAAAGCAGAAAAAATATTCAAACTTTCGGACAACCAAGAGGATTGCAATTTACTTTTAATAGTAAAACTAGAGCCAATTTAGAAGAAATCAGAGAATTAATTCATAAAGTATTTGGTTTAGAGACCAAAGAAAAACAAGATCCTCGTTATAATTCTTATTATCTGTATGTTTATAATAGCCGCATTTCAAGAATTCTCTATCAGGTTGGTTTTAAAAAATATGGTCGTTTACCTGATATTCTTTTTAATTCTCCTCAGCAAGTAATAGAAAACTTTCTTCTTTATCATTTTAAAGGAGACGGTTACGAAAAAAGGCAAGAGATTCATTTAAATGATAAAGAGTTGTCGAGAGATTTGGTGATTCTTTACTCATTAATTGGCAAACCAGTAAGTTATAAGGAAAGACTACACAGTCAGCGAATTTATTTACAACATCAAAAATCAGAACTAAGACAGGATGGTTATTTAGCTACGCCCTTGCTTTTTCAAAGAGTTCCTGGTTTTTTAGCGAAATCAACTTATTTAGTGCCGGGGTTAACCAAAACCAGAATGGTAGGCATTAATACTCTATATAAATACGAGGCTGCCACAACATTAGTTTCAAATATTAAAGAAAGTGATTATTATATTAACAAAGTAAAATCAGTTAAAGTAGAAAATTTTTTTGAGCCTCAGTTATTTTTCGATTTGGAATTGGATAAAAATCATCTTTTTGTTCATTCCTTAGGTAGCATTACTCATAATTGTTGCCGGTTGCGTCTCGACAACCGGGAACTATATAAACGAGGGGGAGGATTAT
>DAOSBJ010000002.1:50110-53973 GCA_035360795.1 Minisyncoccota bacterium | reverse complement strand
GAATATAGACACTGATAGCCTAGATTTGAATAATCAGAACATTTAGCAGTGGTAGAAGTTTCCTTCTTGCAACATTTGAATCCTGACTCACAACCGTGCTGTAAAGATTCTATTGAGTTTGGTTGACATTGAGATTCGGGCAAACAAACTTTGTCTAATTGCCAACAAATAACTTGAGATTTACAACATACTTGATTATTTGGCTGACAATCTAAAATTGAACCTTTTGAAGTACCGGGCTCACAATTTTCAGAAGGAGAAGAAACACACTCATAGCCCGGATATTTTGAAGAGCAAGTTTCTCCTCCTGTTGGGCAAGGACAATCTGTGCTTGTTCCACATTGATGGACCTCATCTGCCTTTTCAGGACAAACTTCGATATATTGACCAGTTTTGACACATTTGCCAGTTTGAACTGGTGGCGTAGTACCAGCAATAATATTACGAATAAAAGCAATAATTGTGGAATAATTAAAACCTAAATTAGAACAATTACTATAATCGCAATAGGTTTTTTCTACTGATATTTTCGCTTTATTATCTAAACAACCGGTTAGCGTTGAAGTAGAGGTAGATGGAGGCGGAAGAGGACCATGAAGATTAGTGCAATACTCCACTAACTCATTTCCAGTTTTGCCAACACATCTATCATCTTCCTGAGGATTGGAAGTAGAACTACAAGCATAGGTCCAATACTTTATTCCTAAGCTTGTATAACTTGTTTTATCACATTTAGAATAATTTACAGTGGTAGGAGATTTTCCTTTACAACAAACTGTTTGACCAGTACAATCGTATTTTTCTGTTTTTTTAGTATCTGGAGCGCACTTGTCTTCTGCTAGACAACTATATCCTAAAAAATCAGTACACTTTGTGGGAGTAGTAGTTTTTTCTTTACAACAAACTGTTTGACCAGTGCAACCGTATTTTTCTGTTTTTTTGAAGTTTGAGTCACATTTATCTTCTGTTAAACATCGATAGCCTGTAAAATCAGTACATTTTGGAGGAGTACAGGGTTTGTTATTTACTCTATCAATACAAGAGGGGTCGCTTTCAGGACATTGCTCTTCTTTTGACACCTCTTTATAGTACGATTTACAACGCCAATCACTAGTGGTTTTTTCTTCGCATTTTGCCCAATCGCAACTCTTTTTACAACTCGGGCAATTAGAAGTATCTCCTGGTCGACATTCTATTTTTTCGCCAATATTGCCGCCTCCTTCTTCTTCTATTTTGCATATCTTTTGGAAATTTTGACAACCGCAATATGTTTTTTTACCTTCAGTTGAACTTACACATTTACCGTCTTTACAAGTTCCATTGACCAATATTTGAGAACAATCAAAAGTTTGGTGGCCGCAACTACAATTAGTTTTGTCTGTCAAAGTGGCTTCTATTAATGTTTTTGGACCATTACAACTGTCTTTCCAAACATAATCTGAAGGATTCTTAACTGAACCATTACGGCATTCTCCATAAACAAGCGGGTCACCTAAATCACTGTCGCCAATACAATCACCTTCACTAACACATTTACAATAAAAGTTACATCTGTTTCCTGGACCACAATCACTATCATCGCCACATTGGGCGTTACATTTCCCTTTGACACATTTATAAGTATAATCAGTCATAGAATACCAACTTCCTGGAACACAGGTATTAATAGTTAAATCACCAACATAATACCAGGTACTACCCCGACATTCATGAACCCAAGCACAAGAACCACTTCCCATACATTGTTCATAGGTTTTATTAAGAGGACAGCTTTCGCGGAATGGTTTATCTGTATATTCGCAACCACCTAATAAACAAACTGCTTCACAAGTTTTTGGATCATCGCAATTATTTTCAGCCCATTTATCTCCCCAATAAGAACCAGTGGTGCACTCTACCGGATTTTTATCGCTAACAGTTTTTCCTTGAGGAACACTACATTGTGCTCCGCATCTTCCTTTTGTCCAAGTGCCAGCACAGGTTTCATTAATTTTAATACACTTACCACCGGGATAACCAGTGAACATTCCCCTACCTAAAGACTGGTCTCCTCGGGGTAAATTATGTTCTCCGCCAATCCTACTTTCATAAACACATTCCGGACACCATTTACAACCCAATTTTTGTCCACACTCAAATTCTGGCTGAGAACCAGTATAATTGCCTAAAGAACAATCCACGGTTTTTAGCCAGTCTTCGGATGTTTGATAGCCCTTGCATCCTCCTTCTTGTTTTTGAATTGCTTCTGCTTTTTTTAATTCACATTCGCTTAATGTCAGTTTACCCTTTGTACTGTCTTCTTTGCACTCGCAAGCAGTTGAATCAAAATAATAATCAGATTTTGGTTTTGGAAGACAGTCATTATTATTAGCACATTCGCTAGTATAATCGTCACAAGTTTTTCCAGGATCAGGATAAACTTTTTCTGTATTGCATTTATGAGTGTTTGAATCGCATTTTCCAACATAACAATAACCACCTTTTCCCATATTCTTCCAGGCACCATACAGTCTCTCACAGTCCTGACTCATAGGATTTCCAATAAGGCCGTCTCCTGTCTGATGCTGACATTCACTTGCTGGACAAGCTTGGTCTAAAGGAACATTTAGAGTTTGGATACCACATTCATATTTATATTGCTCTTTGGGCGCAAATAGATAACATTTTCCCCGCACACATTTTTTTACATCTGTTTGTTTACAGCCAATATCAGGAGGGGTACATTTGTTTAAGGAAGGGTTTAATTCTGCCGGACATTTTTGGTCTTTTTTAACATAGGTATCAAAAACTTTTTGACAGGTATAAGTATTATTATCGCATTTATAGCGATAACACTCTTTATAGTCATAAGCAAAACGCGGGTCTTTGCTGGCTTCTTTTCTCTCCTTTATTACGTCTACACAATATTGGTCTGACTCGCATTCATCTACGCACGGTTCACCTGGCTTCCAATCAAATTTTGAAGATTCTTGATAATAAATGCAACACCAATTATTTTTATCTTTACAAAACCCTGGTTCAGCGCAAACTTTATGAACACATTTTGTTGATGCCCCATCAGTCGACCCTTGAGAATAAGTTCCAGCAGTTCCTCCTGCAGTTTCATTAGTTTGTTGCTGATATTGTGTCCCGTCAGTTGTTTTCTGCTGATAAGACGTTTTTTCAGTTGTCCCTGCCGTAGTCCCACTCGGAGTATAAACTTTATTTTGATAAGCCCAGATTTCACAAAGTTTTTGAATTGTAGCTTGGTCTAACACTCCTGTTGAGTTGAGTTTATAGGCTTTTTGAAATCTTCTTAAAAGTGCTTCAGTGCCAAAACCAAAATTACCAGTGATTTGGTAATTGTTCTGCCAGCCAATATTGGGAATTTTAGAAAAAATCGTTTGTAAGGCTTTTACTTCATTAATAATTGCCGGGTTGTTTTTTAAATCATTATAAGTGTCTCTTGAAAGCCCCACGGTTTCAATTGGACAATCTGCGGCTAAAAGGTGTTTAACTAAACCAAAAGATAGCAGTAAAATTACTGCTAAACTTAAATAAAGATAACTAGATTTTTTCATAAATTTTTATAATTTTTTATTTTTGCTACTCTACCTTTATTATATAGCACAATATTAGAGTGTCAAGCCCCTCACTAGAAAAAGATTGGTTTGTTAAAAACAATACTATTTTAGTGTTGAATAAAATTCACTTTTATTGTAAAATGCAAATGCCCCCGTAGTTCAATTGGAAGAGCGTGTGGCTTCGGACCACAAGATTAGAGGTTCGAATCCTCTCGGGGGCACTCCCCCCATAACTCAATTGGTAGAGTAACAGCCTCTTAAGCTGTGAGTTGCAGGTTCGAGTCCTGCTGGGGGGACAAA
>DAOSBJ010000002.1:44505-50010 GCA_035360795.1 Minisyncoccota bacterium | reverse complement strand
CAAATCCAAAAAATATTTAAGAACAGTTTATATGAAAATCAATTCGGCACCGTAGCAGTAAAAACAGATTCTCTCGATGAAACTCTAAAGATTATTGAAATTACAACTTTTCGGAAAGAGGGAAGATATTCTGATAAAAGGCATCCGGATGAAATTAAGTTTGCTAAAACAATAGAAGAAGATTTGGCTCGTAGAGACTTTACCATTAATGCCCTGGCCCTTGAAGCTAAAAGCCAAAAGCCAAAAGCCAAAAGTATAACGCAAAACCCAAAAGTTAAAAATACAGAATACAGAATAATTGACCCCTTTAAGGGCAAAAAGGATTTAAAAAATAAAATTATCAGAGCAGTCGGAAACCCCAATGATAGGTTTAACGAGGATGCTTTGCGTTTAATCAGGGCAATTAGGTTTGCTTGCGAACTTAACTTTGAAATAGAAAAAGAAACTCTTCAAGCAATCAAAAGAAATTCGAAAATGATAAACTATATTGCCAAAGAAAGAATCAGGGATGAATTGATAAAAATTATCCAGACGGAAAATGCGATGAAAGGAATAATCCTTCTTCAAGAAACTGGTTTATTAAAACAGATAATTCCAGAATTAGAAGAAGGAATTGGAATGACTCAAAACAAACATCACCTTTTTACTGTCTTTGAACACTTAATTAGGTCTTTGGATTATGCAGCAAAACGAAATTACTCTTTAGAAGTAAGATTAGCAAGTTTGTTTCATGATATTGGCAAACCTAAAACAAAACAAGGTAAAGGCAAGGAAGCAACTTTTTACAACCACGAAATTGTTTCCACAAAAATTACCCATAAAATTTTAGAAAGATTAACGTTTCCAAATGAAATAAAAGATAAAATATTAAAATTAGTCCGCTATCATGGATTTGTTTATGAGCCAGGCATAACTACTGATTCTTCTATTCGGCGATTGCTACTAAAAGTAGGCAAAGAAAATATTGGAGAGTTGGCTCAAGTAAGAGAAGCGGACAGGATCGGCTCTGGCTGCCCCAAAGCTACTCCTTTCCGGTTGCGTCATTTTCTTTTTAAAGTAGAAAAGATTTTAAAAGAAATGTCAGGCGAAGCGCCATCTTTAAAAATGTTAAAAGTTAATGGTAATGATGTTTTAAAAACTTTAAAAATTAAACCCGGGCCAAAAGTGGGGATTATTTTGAATATCTTACTGGAAGAAGTTTTAGATAACCCGAAAAAAAATAACCGAGATTATCTTTTAAAAAGAATGGAAGAATTAAATAAGTTATCAAATAAAGAGTTGGATTCATTAAACAAAAAAGCAAAAGAAAAATATCAAAGTCTTTTAGAAGAAGAGGAACAAAAAATCAAAAAGAAATTTAAAGTGGCATAATTCGGGCTGTAGCGCAGTGGCTTAGCGCGCATCGTTCGGGACGATGAGGTCGTGGGTTCAAATCCCACCAGCCCGACCAAGTAAAACTTTTGATTTTAATCTATTTTTAGAGTAAAATAGAATAAAGACTTAAAAGGTCTTTTTTATTAAGCGGGTGTAGCACAGTGGTAGTGCAACGGCCTTCCAAGCCGTGGACGTGGGTTCGATCCCCATCACCCGCTCAAAACTAGAATTACCTTGTTTATAATTTTAATTTACTAATCAAAATGACTCAATCATTAGAAAAAATCCTTGATTTCTCTCAGAAAGAGAACCAAGAATTAAAGTTAGAAAATGAAGTGGAAGAAATTATAAAAACAAATTTTGAGGCTTTAAAAAAATATTCTGAAATAGAGAGACCAAAAGGGCTTGAAACTGTTAAAGAATTGGAAAATAATTATGATTTATTAAAAAATATCCTAACACAAGAAACCATAGAGGAATTTAAAAAAACTTTACCGCCAAAAAAGTTTTTAACTCCTGAAACTGAAACTGCTTTTAATTCACTTCCTGAGGCTTTAATAAAAGCCTATAAACTTGCTTTTTCTAAAGTAAGTTTAGGATTATTAGACAATGAATTATCTGAAAACGATATTATTGAGGCTAATAAAGATATAAAACTCTTGGCTGACAATTTTTCTTCGCTAATTCAGGGAAATCTATTGGTTAACAAAAAAGAAAATCCCAAAATTTCTTCCGATTTTTTTCAACTATCTTTTCTAAATCCAACTTTTACAGAAGGAAAAATCGAATTAATAATAAAACCAGAGGCTAGAAATGATCCTTTCTTTTATCAAGAGCAAACAGTCAATTTGCGGATTAAGAAAAAAGAAAACGAACAAGAAACAAGGGAGTTATCAATCCGTTTAGATAAATCTCAATATGGATTAGGCATAGATATTTCTTCTAAAAATTTAGATAAAGTTTTTGGAAAAGTTGATAAAATTATTCATGAAGAAATAAAAGACAAAAATAGCCTCTTTTACCCTATTAGTAAAATTATAAAAGAGAATTCTCCTTTAACCCATCATTTTAATACTTTATCTCTCGATTATAAAAATAAAGAAAATTTTAAAAATTTTGAAAACAGTTTTAAAATTTTTGCTGAAAGATTTAAGAAATTTATTGAAATGAAATATCATTAATAAATTTTTATGGTTAAAAAAATAATTTTTTCCGGTACTAGACCAACAGGCCCTCTTCATTTGGGAAATTATTTTGGAGCAATCAAAGGTTATCTTGATTTACAAAACAATGAAAATTTCGACTGCCTTTACGCGGTTGTTGATTTACACGGCATTACCTCTCCTTATAACCCTAAAAAATACCAAACGCAAATAAATGAATTAGTTTTAGAATATTTAGCCTGCGGTCTTGACCCAAATAAATCACATTTAATTATTCAATCCCAGATTCCTGAGCATTTAGAACTCTCTTATCTTCTTGCCACCTTGTATCCAGTTTCTCGTTTAGAACAACTTCCAACTTATAAAGAAAAGAAAAAAGAACAGCCAAAATATGCTAACTTGGGTCTTTTATATTATCCAATTCTAATGGCAGCTGATATTTTAATCTATAAATCAGAATTGGTGCCAGTAGGAAAAGACCAACTTCCTCATCTTGAATTAACTAGAGAAATCGCTAGAATATTCAACAATAAATTTGGCCAGACTTTCAAAGAACCCCAACCTTATTTAACAGAAGGTGCTTATGTTCCTTCTTTAACTGGCGAAGGAAAAATGTCAAAGACAAATCCAAAAAGTTATCTTAGTTTAATTGACGACTTAAAAACAATCAAAGCAAAAATCTTTAAAGTGCCAACTGATTCGGGAAAAGGAAAAACTGTTCCTTTAAAAGGAGGAGTTTTTGCGCTTTTAACTTTGGTTGAACTTTTCGAAGGAAAAGAAAAAAGAAAAGAATATGAAAAAATGTATTTAACTAGTGGTATTAAGTATCAAACTTTAAAAAACGACCTCTCGCTAAAAATTTATAAAACCTTAAAACCAATTCAAGAAAAGAGAAAATATTTTGAATCGAATCCAAAATTGATAAAAAAAATTCTTTCCGAAGGGAAAAATTACGCTTCAAACATTGCGCAAAAAACCCTAAAAGAGGTAAAAATAAAAATGGGCTTAAATTAAAAAATATGGCGATTGATAGCGAAATCCTAGAAAACGGAAGTCAACAAATTACTGAAGTAATTCAAGTCGAAAATTTAAAAAAGAATTACAATAATTTTAAAGCCTTAAAGGGAATTTCTTTTTCAGTAAAAAAAGGAGAAATTTTTGGTTTTTTAGGGCCGAATGGTGCCGGCAAAACCACTACCATTCATATTCTTTCTACTTTGACCCTTCCAACTTCTGGTCTTGTTTTTGTTAATGGCTTTAATGTTTTAACACGGCCAGATATGGTAAGGCGTTCAATCGGTTTGGTCTTCCAAGAAACAACTTTAGACACTCATTTAACCGCTGAAGAGAATTTATTCCTTCATGCTTACCTTTATGGCGTACCGAAAAAAGAATTTAATCAAAGAAAAAGAGAAGTTTTAAAACTCTGCGAACTTTGGGATAGAAGAAAATGGAGGGTTGAAAATTTTTCTGGGGGAATGAAAAGAAGATTGGAAATTAGTCGGGCTTTAATTCATTGGCCGCAAATTTTATTTCTAGATGAACCAACAGTTGGGCTTGACCCTCAAACTAGAACTAAAATCTGGGATTATATCTTTACGGCTAGAAAACATAAAGAAACAACAATTTTTTTAACTACTCAATATTTAAATGAAGCGGAAAACTGCGACCGGATAGCGATTATAGATAACGGCGAAATTGTGGCCTTGGATACGCCAGAAAACTTAAAGAAAATGATTGGGGAAGATATTATTAGTTTTAGAACCTTAGATAATGAATTGGCGGAAAAAGAATTTAAAGAAAAATTTCCTGAATATAAATTAAAAAAAATAGGCAAGGAATTAAAAATTGAAGTAGAGAATGGAGACGAGTTTCTGCCAATTCTTGTTAAAGCGATCTCGCCAAAAATTATCTCAATCGAACTTCGGCGTCCAAGCTTAGATGATGTCTTTTTAGAAGTTACAGGCAGAAAAATTCGGGACGATGAAACATTAAAAGCAGTAGAGGAAGAAGAAAAATTTAATTTGGCTGACCTCTTTTCTCTTTTTCCAAAAAACAACAAAAAGAATAACACTTAAATAAAAAAAATGGAAGATTCAAATTCTTTAAAACATTATCCTTTAAACGTGAGATTAAAATCATTATATATTATTTGGTATCGAGAACTTTTAATTTATTGGCGTAATCGAATTAAAGTTTTTACTTCAATTTTTTTACCTCTTCTCCTAGTTTTATTTTTCGGAACTGGCTTTAAGGCCCTTTTTCCCACTACTCTCTTACCTTATGATTTTAGCCAATTTTTTTATCCGGGCATTTTATCTCTTTCTACAGTAGTAATGGCAATGAGTTCTACTTTATCTATTGTTTGGGATAGAGAATTTGGTTTTCTGAGAGAAATCTTGGTTTCTCCAGTTCCCCGTTCAAATATTGTTTTAGGAAAAATTTTTGGCGCTACCACTGTTGCCACAATCCAAGGCACTTTACTTCTTTTGGCTGCTCCCTATTTATCTTTAGAATTGGGATTTATTGATTTCATCAAAATTATTATATTTCTTTTTATTTTTAATGCCGGAGTTTCTGCTTTAGGAGTATTTTTTGCCAGCGGCATTAAAAAAACTGAAAGTTTTTCTGTTTTTTTGCAAATTGTTATTGCTCCAATGTCTTTTCTTTCTGGCGCTTTCTTTCCTTTAAACAATCTTCCTTTATGGGTTAAAAATCTTGCTCATTTAAATCCATTCTGTTATGGGGCTGATGGTTTGCGCTGGCTTATTTTATCTCCCTCTCTAGAAAAAGAAAAAATTCTTCTCTTTACTCTTCATTCTCTTAAGAGTTCTATTTTATTTCTGATAATTTTTGATTTTATTATTTTTACTTTAGCAATTTATCGCTTCAAACGATAATCTTTCTTTGGTAAAAAACAAAAAATCTGTTATAATGAATAAAATAAATCTTTTATTTTTTATTTATT
>DAOSBJ010000002.1:30495-44405 GCA_035360795.1 Minisyncoccota bacterium | reverse complement strand
AAAAACAAAAAATCTGTTATAATGAATAAAATAAATCTTTTATTTTTTATTTATTGAATATGATTATCACCTGGCTAGGACATTCTTTTTTTAAAATTGAAACTAAAAACAAAGTTATTGCGATTGACCCATATAGCGAAGAATCTGTGGGCTTGAAGCCACCCCGTTTTAAAGCGGATATTTTGCTTATTAGCCATAATCATGAGGACCATAACAATAAACAGACAATCTTGGGCGAACCTTTTGTCTTAGAAGGATTAGGAGAAATTGAAATTGATGGAATTTTTGTTGAAGGAATATTAAGTTATCATGATGATAATAATGGAAAATACCGAGGATTAAATACGATTTTTATTATCTATTCAGAAGGAATGAAATTGTGCTTTTTAGGAGATTTGGGAGAAAAAAAACTGAAAGAAGAATCACTCCAGAAAGTCTCAAATGCCGATATTTTATTTATTCCTATTGGCGGAAATTATACTGTTTCAAGCGAAGAAGCAGTTTCTTTAACCAATCAAATTGAACCAAAAATTGTCATTCCAATGCATTACAAAATAAAAGGTTCAAAAATTAAATTAGATACAGAAGAAAAATTTCTCAAAGCCCTTTCAAAAAAACCAGAAGTTTTAGATAAATTATCAATTAGAAAAACCCAACTTCCTCAAGAAACAAAATTGGTGCTTTTAAAGCCTTTGAATAAATAAAATGAAAAAAACAACTGGCAATGAAAATTTCAAATTTCGAGATATTGCTGAAGAATTAAAAGAATCTTATTTGGACTATGCAATGTCAGTTATTATCTCTAGAGCTTTACCTGATGTTCGCGATGGCTTAAAACCAGTTCAAAGAAGAATTCTTTTTGCAATGAATGAAGACGGTTTAAAATCAACTGGCAAATTCAGAAAATCAGCGACAGTTGTTGGCAGCACTTTGGGTCGATATCATCCTCATGGCGACATCGCAGTTTATGACGCCTTAGTAAGGATGGCTCAAGACTTTTCTTTAAGATACCCATTAGTAATTGGGCAAGGTAATTTTGGTTCAATTGATGGTGACCCGCCAGCAGCAATGCGTTATAGTGAAGTTAAAATGTCGCCTTTAGCCGAAGAAATGCTAGAAGATATTGACAAGGAAACAGTCGATTTTATCCCAAACTATGATGGCACAAGAAACGAACCAAAATGTTTGCCGGCCAAACTTCCTCAACTGATTTTAAACGGCGCAATGGGAATTGCGGTTGGAATGGCAACCAATATTCCCCCGCATAATTTAATCGAAGTTTCTGAAGCAATTAATTATTTAATTGATAATCCAAATGCCACTTCTAAAGATTTAATGAAATTTATCAAAGGTCCTGATTTTCCTACTGGCGGAATTATTTTTGGCAAAGAAAAATTAATTGAAACTTATTCAACTGGCAAAGGAAGTTTTTTATGTCGGGCAAAAGTTGAAATTGAGGAAGAAAAAAATAAAAGAATTATTGTTTCTGAAATTCCTTATCTTTCAAGTAAAGCTGCCATTATTAGTCAGATTGCTAAATTAGTAGAGGAAAAAAGAATTGAAGGAATAAAAGATTTAAGGGACGAATCAGATAAAGAAGGGCTAAGAATTGTTCTTGATTTGAAAAATGAAGCAAATTCTAACCGGCTTTTAAATCAACTTTATAAATACACAGAGTTAGAAAAAAATTTCTACGTCAATATTTTGGCTCTAACGGAAAAAGGAGTCCAGCCTCAAGTGTTATCTTTAAAAGATTTACTTTTAGAATACATAAATCATCGTAAAGAGATAGTTTTTAAAAGAACTCAATTCTTGCTCAAAAAAGCAAAAGAAAGGGCTCATATTTTAGAAGGTCTTGAAAAAGCCTTAAACTATATTGATGAAATTATTCAATTGATTAAACAATCTGAAAACAGAGAAGATGCTTTTAAAAAATTAATTTCAAAATATAAATTCAGCGAAATCCAGGCAAACGCAATTTTAGAAATGAAACTTTCTAGTTTAGCGAGACTAGAGCAAGAAAAAATTACCAATGAACTAAAAGAAAAACTCAATTTAATAAAAAATTACGAATTAATTTTAAAAGAACCGAAAAAAATCTTAGATATTATAAAAGAAGAAGTAAATTATTTAAAAAATAAATATGGAGATAAACGAAGAACAGAAATTCGCGAAATTTTGCCAGAAACTGTGCCTGAGGAAGATTTAATAATTGACCAACCAACTCTTATTACTTTATCAAGCAAAGGCTATATAAAAAGAATCAACCCTGATGCAATTAAAGACCAAAAAAGAGGTGGCAAAGGGGTAATTGCTTATGAGCCGAAAACGAGTGAAGATATTTTGACTCATCTTCTTTTCTGTTCAACCAAAGACGACCTTTTATTTTTCACTGATTTAGGAAGACTTTTTAAATTAAAAGCCTTTGAAATAAATGAAAGTTCTAGAACAAGTAGCGGAAAATCAATTCAGAATTACCTGAGTTTAAACAATAATGAAAAGGTAATTAGCCTTTTAAATGTATCTTCTTTTATAAAAAATAAAGATTTTAAATTTCTTATTTTAGCGACTAAAAATGGCTTAATCAAAAAGTCTCCCTTAAATGAATATCAAAATATTAGAAAAAGTGGTATCTTAACTATTAAATTATTGGGAAACGACAGTTTAATCGGTGCTCAACTTTCAACTGGAAACGATGATTTGATTCTTATTACCGCTAATGGACTGTCTATCCGCTTTAAAGAGAACGAAGTCCGGGCAATGAAAAGAGGAACAACAGGAGTAATAGGGATAAAACTTCAAAAAGATGATGAAGTGATTGCTTTAATTCGGTCAGATAAAGATTTAAAATCTCAAATTCTCACTGTAAGTGAAAAAGGGTTTGGCAAAAAAACTCCTTTAAAAGAATACCGGCTTCAGAAAAGAGGCGGCAAAGGGATTAAAACTTACAAAATTACCCAAAAAACTGGAAAGTTAATTAAAGGTTCTTTAATCAAGGATGAAGAATTTTTAATTGCGGTTTCAGCCCAGGGGCAAACGGTAAAAATCAATCTCGATAGTATTCCCACTTTAAACCGCGCTACCCAAGGAGTAAGAATTATGAAATTAGCTGAAAACGACAGATTAACCAGTATTACTTTATTCTAAAAAATGGTATAATAAATAAATAATAAATTAAAAATACTTTAGATGGCTTTTCTAAATCCAGAGGAAATTGTGAAGCTTTTGCCTTTAAAAGAAGAAATGACCGTAGCTGATTTTGGCTGTGGGGCCGGTTATTTTTCTTTAGCCATTGCCAAAGCAATTAAGCCACGCGGTCGGGTAATTGCTTTAGATATTTGGAAACCTTCTCTCGAAGCTCTGGAGTTTAGGGCAAAATTAGAAGGTCTTTTTAATATTATTGAACCAAAATGGGCTAATTTAGAAATAGAAAAAGGAAGCGGCTTGCCAAACTCTTCAGTTGACTTAGTTCTAATCTCCAATATTTTGTTTGAAATTGAAAAAAAGGATATAATAATAAAAGAGGCAAAAAGAATCCTAAAGCCAGAAGGCTATATGGTTCTAATTGAATGGCATCCAGAGAAAATTCCAAATCGAGATGCGCTTTTTCCAATAAAAAGAGAAGACGCCCTGTCTTTAGCCGAACAAAATGGTTTTAAACTTGAAAGAGAATTGCCTTTAGGAATAACTCATTACGGGTTTCTCTTCAAACTTCCAGAAAAATAATTTTTGTCTTAATTTTCTAAAAAATATGACCAAAGAACAAAAGAAAATAGTTTTTTATACTTTTTTAGTTATCTTTGTTATCGTTATTGTCACTATCATTTGGAGGAAAAAAAGTCCTCAATCAGTAACTTTAGAAATATGGGGATTTTTAGACCAGCCAGAAGTTTACAATTCTCTTATTTCTGATTTTCACCATTCATATCCTTATATTACTATTAACTATACTCTCAAGGAACAGCAAAATTATCAAGAAGAACTCTTGAAGGCTTTTGCTGACAATCGAGCTCCTGATATTTTTATGGTTTTAGGAAATTGGGTTCCCAAATATCAAGATAAAATCTACCCATTGGCTATGGAAAAAGACAAAGACTTAAATTTAAAAACCATAAGCGAGTATTATCCAGAAATAGTTTCCCAAGAATTAATTATAAAACAAAAATATTTAGCCGGCATTCCTCTTTCTGTTGATACTTTAGCCTTGTTTTATAATAAAGACATCTTTAATCATTTTAATATTGCCCTTCCTCCAAAAACTTGGGAAGAATTAATTTCCCTTATCCCTACTTTAAGAGCAACGGACCAAAATAATAATTTAACCCGTTCAGCCATTGCTTTAGGCACTCATAATAATGTTAATTGGAGTACTGATATTTTAAGCGCTTTAATGATGCAATTTGGAAGTAATATAGTAGATGTAGAAAACAGACTAGCGATCTTTAATCATAAATCAAAGAGCGGGAATACTTTTAAAAGTATTGGCGAAGAAGCATTAGATTTCTATCTTCAATTTGCTGAACCAAAAAACAAAAATTATACCTGGAATAGCAGTTTTGTTAATTCGCTTGTTTCCTTCAGCCGGGGAAAAACGGCAATGATTATTGGTTATGCTCGGACTATAAATTTTCTAAAAGAACAAAATCCCCAATTAAATTTCGGAATTTCAAATTTGCCAAATTTTGCAAATTCTCCTTATAAGATTAATTATGGAACAACCATCAATTTAGTGGTGAATAGTCGTTCAAAGAATCCTCAAGCCGCTTGGCTTTTCCTTAAATATCTCACCCAAAAAGAAGTTGCTGACAAATACTTTAATTTAACTAAAAGACCACCAGCAAGAAGAGATTTAATTGCTCAATATTTAAACGACCCAACTATTGGTGTTTTTGCTTCTCAATCTCTTACGGCTAAATCTTTTTATCATTTTGACTTTACAAAAATAAAAGAAATTTTTGAAGAAATGATTTATTCAGCTGGCGTAAAAAAAATAAAATCATCAGAAGCAATTAATAATGCTATTGTAAAATTCAATTTCGAATGGCAAAAAAATAAATAAAAATATCACGCTTACTTAATTATAATGGCTTGCTTTAATCTAAAAAAAAATAAGAAATTTATTGTATTTTTTCTCATAATCACTTTTTCTTTAACTGGCTTAATAGAAGCAAAAGGATTAGTGCCTTGCGGCGGGCCGGATGAGCAAGAATGTACCGCTTGTCACCTTTTAGTTCTAGTCCAAAATATTATTGATTTTATTTTAGAAGCGGTTTTTATTGTTTGTATTTGTTTAATTGTTTATGGAGGTTTTCGCTGGTTATTTTCTTTTGGAAATGATAAAAATATTGCTGCCGGCCAAAAAGCCATTACCAGCGCTCTAGTTGGATTAATGATAGTATTAGCCAGTTGGCTAATTGTTAATACTATTCTCTACTTCTTAAAACCGCAAATTGAGGGAATTGATTTACAAAGTAGTTGGTGGCAATTAAAGTGTTATTAATTTTAAACTTTTAAACCTTTAAATGCAACATATGAATCCTAAAAATATTATTCAAAAAAGTCTTTTAATAAGTCTTTTGATTTTAACTTTTAGTCTCTTAGTGTTAATGCCTTTTAAAACTTTTGCTCTAATTCCGGATGGAGGAACTGATGGCAATGATACAGAAAACGAAGGAGGAGATTTAATCATTGAAAACCCTTTAAGCCCTTATTCAGATATCTGGCAATTAATAATGAGAATTATTGATATTGCTTTTAATATTACTATTTTTGTAACTGCTATTCTTATTGTGTATGCCGGCTTTGTATATATTACTGCTGGTGGCCAAGAAGAAAAAATTAAAACCGCTCAAAAAACTTTAACTTGGGCAATAATTGGCTTAGCAATTGTAATCTTGGCTAAAGCTATCCCTCCCTTAATTTATGAACTTATTACGGGCCAAAAGTTGCCAGAATATTCAAATCCTTCCATTGAATTTCCTTCTGAAGGATATTATTCTGAAGGATATTATTTTTCAAACAATGCATCAGGTTTTAATTCAAGCAATATCTATCCTACTTCTCCGGTTCAAGGAGGAGTTGTCTATAATGCCTCAACCGATTCATGCAGTTGGGATGACAATGCTTTGGGCGACGACTCTATCTGTACTAATGATTTATTACTTTAATTTATTACTTTTATTTGACTTTTAAAATAAAACCTATTAAAATAATTGAAATTATATTATAAAGGTCGAGATAAAATAAATTCATCCGCCCAGTTTTTTGCTTAGCAAAAAACTGGGCGGATAAAATAAACTATGAAAAAAATTATTCCTTTGGCTTTAATTTTAATGTTGCCTTTATTTGCTTTTGCCGCGTCTCCTGATTTACCTTTTGGCGAAGCGCCTGTTGCTCAAGGCACTGTTTGGGATCTTCTGAGAACAGTTTTAAATTGGTTTTTTAATGTCGTTGTTATTCTAGCAGCAATCTTCTTGGTCTACGCAGGTTTTACTTTTCTGACTGCTGGAGGCAATCCTGAAAAAACTAGTCATTCTTTAAACATTCTTATGTATTCCCTAGTTGGACTCGGGATCGCAATTTTGGCAAAATTCCTTGTTAATGTCATCTTCGGTATGCTTGTTCCTGGCAAAACACCGTTCACCCAGTAATCTGCCAAAAAATAAAAATAGCCCCTTTTTGTCGAAAACGAAAAGGGGCTATTTTTTAAGATAAACAAACAACTTTTCAAAATCTGGAATTTTAGGGTGAGTAATAATTTTTTCTACCGGCTGCCAGTTTGCAAAATGCGAAGTATTGGTGACAACTATTGTTCCTGGTTTTAATTCTCTGTTTAATTTTTGTTCTAAAACTGGCATCAGCGAATACCATAAATAAATATAAACTATATTCGCTTCCCTTAAATCACTTTCCAAAATATCCTGTTTTTTGAAATTTATTTTTTCCCCTAAAATTCTGCTTTTAAATTTAGCAAAAAAAATCCTTAAAGTGCTATTATCTAAGGCATAAACCTCTAAGTGAGGGAAAATATTTTTTATTTGCAATGCCAAAGTACCACGACCGCAACCTAAATCATAAAAATTCCTTGCTCCTGGTTTATATCTTAAAATAATATCTGTCACGGCTTTAGTTGTCTTTTTACTGGTTGCTAAATCATGACCTTTTATTGTCGAATCTAATAGTAAAATAAAAAATAGAAATAATCCTATTATAAAGAAAACTAGAATGATAAAAAAAATAATCCAAATTAGAGAAATCATAAATAATACTTTAAAAATGATTCAACAATTGCTTTGCCAACATTCTGAGGTTCTCCTGAAGAAGGAAATTGATGCATTTCAATACAAGGCAAACTATTTAAATCTAAAACTGCACAGACTTGATTTTTATATGAGACTTCGATATTGGGAATAATAAAATCAATTCCCACTAGGCGAACATCAAAAAACCTTGCAATTTTTTTAAAAAGTTCGATATTATCCGGATGAACTTTTCCAGTCACTTCTGCCAAGTCACCTCCTAATCTTAAAAAAGGACGCTCTTGAAGATAAACAATCTCATCTTTTTTAGGGACTGAATTTAAATCATAATCTTTTGCTTTTAGTAATTCTACCGTTGTCTCATTAATGATGATTTTATGGAAAATAAAATTGTTTTGATAAGATTCTCCTCTTTTACTGTCACTATTTTTCTTTTTTATCAACTGCTGGATTGTTGAAAAACCATCGCCAACAATATTAGCAGGAACTTGTCTCACAACAGCCACAAAATTAAAATCAACAACCGTTGCTCTATAAACAAAAGAATTCTCAATAAATCTTTCAATAAGAAAAAGCGGAGAAAAAACAATTGTTTTTTTGATTGCTTCTTGCAGTTCTTTTTCATCCCGTATATTGATAGTAACATGACGAGCCACTGAGCCATTAAATGGCTTAACCACTAAGGGATATCCAAGCTTCTCGTTCCCAAATTTTAGAGCCTGCTTCTTTTGATAAAACCAAAAAGATTTTCCTTCAGCAATTGGAAAACCTTCCTTTTTAAGATGAGCTTTTACCTTTATTTTATTATCAATAAATGTACTATTGTATTTGCTCTTATACTCAGCCAAGGGCAAGCCTTCAAAACGGATTCTCTTGCCATTTATCTCTGCCCAAAAATAATTAGTATATCCAAAGGAGCTTTTAAGAGCTTTAAATTTTATTCCATATTTTTTTGCTTCATTAATAAAACATCCCGAGCGCATCTCTATCTCGGATATTTCAAAATCGTCCTTTATTTTTATTAATCCAAGAATTAAAAAAATTTTTTCAATTAAATCGCTAAAAAACGAATCAACTTTTTTGGGAAATTTAAAGTGAGGAAGACAGATATCTATTAAACCATCAAACCAATTTCGAAAATGGTAAATAACTGGCAATCCACAATCAGGACAATATTTTTGAGACATAATTTATTCTAGCTGGCTGGGGTGCCCTCGAGAGGAGTCGAACCTCTAACCCAAAAGGGATAGCGCTCTAAACGCTACGCGTATACCAATTCCGCCACGAGGGCCGCTCCTATCGAAAAAATTATTCCTCAGAAATTTTTATAATTTTTTCTTTGGTTTTTTCTAATTTTGGCAATCTGACAATTAAAAGCCCGTTTTTTAAGGTGGCCTTTACTTTATCAGCATTTATTTCTTTTGGAAGAATTAAAGCGCGAGAAAATGGACCCCAAAAACATTCATTATAATAAACTTTTTCGATTTCTTCGTCGCCTTCTTTTGTTCTCTTTCCTTTAATTGTAATCATATCATTGGTGATTGAAATATCTAAATCGTTTATTTTAACGCCGCCAATTACTGCCTCTAAAACCAATTCAGTTGGAGTTTCATATAAATCAACTGCTAATTCTCCCTCTTCTTCAGTTGCCGGCCATTTTAAATTGTTATTTACTTCGATTTTTTCTTCCGCCATAAAGTTAGATTAAAAATTAAAAATAAAAAATTAAAAATAGTTTTATCTTTTATTTAGTATTGGATTGGCTTTTCTGTCTGCTTTAAAATATCAAAAGCCCAAAGTAGAAAAACTGCGGTTAAAAACAAAACTAAACTACAAAACAGCACTAATTCACCACCAAATAATATAATAGCAAGATTAAATAGCCAATGCAAGAGAATGCCACAAAATATCCCCCAATAAAGATAATTTTTTTTGCCTTTTAAAAGTTTTAAAGCCCAAAAATAGCCAATAATTCCTGAACTTAAAGCATGGAGTAAATTAGCGCCAATAAATCTTAAACTTAAAATACTGATAGCATTCAAAAGATAACCGCCATTTTGTATTTCTTCATAAACAACTAAGATATTCTCTACTACCCCGAAGCCCAAAGAGAGAACAATCAAATAAATCATTGCATCAATTGCTTCGTCAAAAAATTTGTTTTTCTTTAAAATTAAAGTGGCGCTGAAAAATTTGGCCAATTCTTCAATGACAGCAATCCCAAAATAAACTATTATGGTCATAAAAATTGAAACTGTTGCTTCTTCTTTGTAGCCTATTAATTTGAGATAAGAATTTTCCAAAAAATAAACTAAAGGGGTAATAAGCATTCCTACTAAAAAGAGAACAAAAATCCATTTTTTTGGTTCTGACTTTTTAACATCCTGCCAAAGAAAAAAAATCAGCCACAAACTAACTGGCAAAACTCCGCAGATACTCGAAATAATCAAAGTTAAAGAGGCCATTTTTCGATAATTAAAGGATTTTTCTTTTTAAAAGGCATCCTTTGCCAAAGATATTCACTTAAAAAAGGCATAAACGGGTGAAGAAGAATAAGAGAATCTTTAAAAATAGATACTAAAATATATTCTGCTTTTTTTCTCTCCTTGGTATCTTTTAAATTAATTTTCATCTCTTCTAATATTTTGTCAGCATAATTATGCCAAAGATAATGATATAGAGTTTCGGCGGCTAATGAAAAGCGATAATTATCCAAATAGAAAGTTATTTTTTTCTTAATCTCTAAAAATTCTTTTAAAATCTGTTGGTCTTTTTTTGAGAGTTTTGGTTTTTGAAGAGAAAAATCTTTGATATTTAAAAGAAGAAAACGAGAAATATTATAAATTTTATTGGCGAAATTACGATAGCCTCTGATTTTTTCTTCTGAAATAATAATATCATTGCCAGCGCTATTGCCTACTACTAGCGCCATTCTTAAGGCATCCGTTCCATAAATCGAAGCCACATTTAAAGGGTCAACCACATTGCCTTTTGACTTAGACATTTTTTGTCGGTCTTTGTCTCTCACTAAACCATGAAGATAAACAGTTCTAAAAGGTATCTTCTGGGTTCTATAAATTCCTAACATTATCATTCTTGCTACCCAAAAAAACAAAATATCCCAACCGGTCTCCATTACTGAAGTTGGATAAAATTTTCTAAAATCATTTTTTTTAGTTGTCAAAAGAGTGGCGTAGGGCCATTGGCCTGAAGAAAACCAGGTGTCTAAAACATCTTTATCTTTTTTTATATTTTTGCTGCCGCAATAAGGGCATTTTAGAATCTTTTTAAAAGGAGAAATAATAATTCCTTCTTTTTTTCTGCATAATTCACTTTTTTTCTCCTGACAATAATAAACTGGAATTTGAATTCCCCAAAAAATCTGACGAGAGATATTCCAATCTTTCAAATTATTCATCCAATGATAAAAAACTTTTTCAAATCTTTTAGGAATAATTTTAATTTTACCGGATTTAATTGCTTCAACTGCTAAATCTCTTAAAGATTTATTGTTATTTCCGAAAGGTTTTAAGACACTAACAAACCATTGGTCCATTATCATTGGCTCAATTGTACTATTACATTTGTAGCAATGGCCAACCTGATGAACATAATCTTCCTCTTTTTCCAAAGCTTTAACTTCTTTTAAAATTGAAATGGCTTTTTCTCGTCCTTCTTGAGTTTTTAATCCTTCAAGTGGCCCAGCCAATTCATTAAAACGACCTTCAAAATTTAAAGTCTGTCTCATTTCCAAATGGTTGTCTCTAGAAATTTCGAAATCTAAAGCATCGTGAGCCGGGGTAATTTTTAAAGCCCCAGTGCCAAAATCTATATCTACTCGTTTATCGCCAACAATCGGGATATTTCTTTTTAAGATTGGCTCTATCACTTCTTTTCCAATAACATTTTTATATCTTGAATCTTTTGGATTGACAGCAATTGCGACATCGCCAACAATTGTTTCCGGCCTTGTTGTTGCTACGGTAATAAACTCATTGGGATTATCTTTAAATTTATATCTGACAAAATAAAGTTTGCCCTTCTCTTCAAAATACTTTATTTCTAAATCGGAAAAAGCAGTTCTATGCTTTGGACAATAATTGACAATTCTTTTATCCCGATAAAGCAATCCATCTTGATACAATGTTTCAAAAGTTTCATAAACAATTTTTATAATATCTTTATCTAGGGTGAATTTTTCTCTTGACCAGTCGCAAGAAGCCCCTAAAAGTTTTAATTGCTTTCTTACCGTTTTCCTATTTTGTTGGGTATATTTTAAAATTGCCTGATAAAATTCTTCCCTTGTCATCTGGAAACGGGATTTTCCTTCTTTTTCTAATTTTTTTTCAAAGACAACCTGAGTTTCAAATCCCGCATGATCAGTGCCAGGCAGCCATAAAGTAATTTCACCTTTTAGGCGGTGATAACGAATCATAATATCTTCAAGAGTCACAAAAACCGCATGGCCAATATGAAGGGGGTCATTGGCATTTGGGGGAGGCATAATAATAGAAAAGGTCTTTTTGCGCTGTTTAAAAGGAAGATTATCAGGATTAAAATAACCTGTTTTTTCCCAAAGACGATAGATTTGTTTTTCTATTTTTTGTGGTTGATAAACTTTTGAAATCATAAACTCTTAAAATTTTTTATTGGCAAAGGCATCAATCTTTCGCCAATCCTCTATTTTTTTAAAAGATTCAAAAAAGCCAGCCAGTGCTATCATTATAGCATTATCAGTAGAGTATTCTAAAGGCGGAGGAATAAAATTTATTTTCAATTTCTCTTTTTTAATTGTCTCTTCTATTTTTTCTCTTAATCGTAAATTTGAAGCTACTCCCCCACCAATAACCAAGGTTTTGACTTCAAAATCATTTATTGCCTTAAAAGTTTTTTTAACTAAAACATCGGTAATTGCTTCCTCAATTTCATAAGCAACTGCTGGCGTTAATTTTTCTCTTTCCTCTTTTTTTAATTTTTGCCAGAAATATAAAACTGCTGTTTTTAATCCAGAAAAAGAAAAATTATAATTATTCTGATTAATCATTGGACGGGGAAAATTTGGAATTTGGAATTTGGAATTTGGAATTTGGATCCTATATTTCCGAGATAATTGAGAGATTATTGGCCCGCCAGGATAACTAAGATTCAAAATTCTGGCTGTTTTATCAAAACACTCGCCAGCAGCGTCATCTAAAGTTTCGCCAATAATGTCATAATCATTTATTTTTTTACAGTAGACAAGCAAAGTATGCCCTCCGGAAACAATCAAAGCAATCAAAGGAAAAAGTGAGTTTAAATAAGAAAGAGAAATTCTTTTTTTTTCTTCTAAAGGAGGTAAAAGAAAACTCAAAAGATGGCCAGAGAGATGGCTAACTCCGATTATTGGTTTATCAAAGTACCAGGCTAAAGTTTTCGAAAAATTTACCCCAATTAAAAGCGCCGGAACAAGTCCTGGGCCATTAGTAACCGCAACCAAATTAATATCTCTGGCAATAGATATTTTTTCTTCTTCAATTATTTTTTTAAACAGAAAGGGTAAGTTTTTATAATGTTCCCGACTGGCTAAAATCGGCACTACTCCGCCATATTTCTGATGAATTTTAATCTGACTTACCAAAAGATTACTTTTAGGATTGATAAAAAAATTGGCTTTTGTTTTTTTTACTTCCAAAAGCCCAATTGAAGTTTCATCGCAAGAAGTTTCAACTCCCAAAATTAACATAAACTCCAATTTTTAATTTTGTAATTTGAAATTTTGTAAATAGTGGCGTTAATGGGATTTGAACCCATGTTACGGGATTGAAGGCCCCGTGTCCTAACCAGACTAGACGATAACGCCATTTTAATAATATAGCGGATTTCGTTTAAAAAGGCAAATTAAAAGTTTTCTACTAAAACCGCTTTAACTGCTACTCTTTTAGATGCTACTCCTACTGGCCAGCAACTTTGAAGAATTAGAACCTTCTGCGAAGAAGGTGGGAAAACAGTTTCCGTCGTCTCATTTCCTTTTGGCCAAGGGAGAAATATTTTTTTATCTTCAACTTTAAAAACTAAAAATTTATTTTCCCAGATTAGATAAATTAAATCTTCTTTCTGAAGTTGATTAAGTAAAGAAAAAACTGATTTATACCTTCCTGGCTCCCAAGGATATTGGCTTGAGTGACCAATAATAATAGAATATCCCTCACCTGGGTTACTAGAACCAGGATAAAGCACCACTCCCTTTTTTAGTTCTTGATAAATTAGATTGAGGTTTGGCTTAGAAACTTTTATGATTGGGGCTTCAATTTCAAATTTTGGAAGAATCAAAGTATTATTTGTATAACTTGAAATTGGTTTTTTTAAAATAAAGTTTGTAGAGGTCTCTATATTGTTTAAAAAAGGCATTGACTTCTGCCCTAAAGTGGTGGTTGTTTTTAAGACTAAAAAACTTGGTGGTCTCTTAATTTCATTTTCTAGATAACTGAAAAATTGTTTTGTTTTATATTGAGCCAGAGAAATAAAAGCCAGGCCATTGAGAATAAAGAAAAGAATTAAAAAAATTCCTATAAAGATAGTAAAAAATAATTTTAGTTTCTTAAACATCTAAATTTTTTACTTTTTGGGCATAAGCCTGAATGAAAGTTTTTCTTGGCAAAACCTCTTCTCCCA
>DAOSBJ010000002.1:0-30395 GCA_035360795.1 Minisyncoccota bacterium | reverse complement strand
ACTTTTTGGGCATAAGCCTGAATGAAAGTTTTTCTTGGCAAAACCTCTTCTCCCATTAGAATGTCAAAAAGTTTATCTGCTTCTTCTGCATCTTCAATTGTCACTTTTTTTAAAATTCTTCTTTCAGGGTCCATCGTAGTTTCCCATAATTGCTCTGGATTCATTTCTCCTAAACCTTTATAGCGGTTGATATTTAAACCAGAAACTTTTTCTTCTGATTCTTCTTCTTTTGATTCTGCTTTTAGAATTTGCCCTTCTTCATTTTCTTCTACTAATTTTAATCTAATAATTTTTTCTTTTTGTTTTTCTTCTTTTCTAGTTTCTTTTCCCGCCAGTTCTCTAACAATTTTCTCTTTTTCTTGGTCAGAATAAGCGTAAAATACTTCTTTTCCTTTCTGAATTCGATACAAAGGCGGCTGGGCAATGTAAAGATAACCATTTTCAATTATAGGCCTAAAATAGCGGAAAAAAAGAGTTAAAAGCAAAGTCCTAATATGGGCGCCGTCGCTATCAGCATCGCTCATAATGATAATTTTATGATAACGAAGTTTGTCTAAATCAAAATCCTCGCCAATTGTTGTTCCTAAAGCAATGATTAAAGATTTTATTTCTTCCGAAGCCATCATCTTGTCAAATCTGGCTTTTTCAACATTTAAAATTTTTCCTCTTAAAGGCAAGATTGCTTGGTAATTCCTATCTCTGGCCAATTTTGCGCTTCCACCGGCGCTTTCTCCCTCAACAATAAAAAGTTCTGAATCTTCGGCTTTTCTTGAAATACAATCTGCCAATTTTCCCGGCAAGGTCGCTCCTTCAAACGCCCCTTTTCTTAAAATATTTTCTCGCGCTTTTTTCGCTGCCTGTCTTGCCCTGGAAGAAAGTAAGCATTTTTCAATGATATTCTTTGCATCCTCCTTGTTTATTTGAAGATATTCCTTAAAACTCTCATTCATTATCTTTTCCACTGCCAAACGGGCTTCAGGATTACCCAATTTCGCTTTTGTTTGACCTTCAAATTGAGGTTCTTTCAATTTTATACTGATAATTGCCACTAATCCTTCTCTTGTATCTTCTCCAGAAAAACCGCTCTCTTCTTCTTTCAAAAATCCTTCACTTTTAGCATAATCATTTAAAACTCTGGTTAAAGCAGTTCTAAAACCAGTTAAATGCATCCCCCCTTCTGGAGTATGAATATTATTGGCAAAAGAAAATTCCAAAGTTTCTTGGTCTTCAATATAAACTAAAGCAATTTCTGTTTGAATATTATCTTTTTCTTGAAAAACATAAAAAGGAGATTTCACTAACCATTTATAGTCTCTCGTCAAATATTCAATAAAGGCTTTTATTCCGCTTTCGAAATGAAAAGTATAAGAAGGAATCAGGGTTTTATTGCGATAATCTTTAATCTTAATTGTCAATCCAGGCGTTAAATATGCTTGCTCACGCAAAT
Organism: Minisyncoccota bacterium; assembly: GCA_035360795.1. Classification (GTDB taxonomy): domain Bacteria; phylum Patescibacteriota; class Minisyncoccia; order UBA6257; family UBA6257; genus DAOOKJ01. The sequence goes on along the minus strand of DAOSBJ010000002.1, from coordinate 28,948 downwards.
GGTCTAAAATTCTTTTTAAGTCAAAATTTATTTCTTTAAATATTTCTGGGTCTGGTTCAAAAGTAATCTTTGTTCCGCTCTTTGAACATTTACCATTTTTAATAACTTTTGTAATTGGTTTTCCCCGCGAATATTCTTGCTTATATAAAGTATTATCTCGACAAACTTCAGCAATTAAATGTTCTGACAAGGCATTGACTACCGACACTCCTACTCCATGAAGTCCGCCAGCGACTTTATAAGACTGACCGCCGAATTTTCCACCAGCATGAAGAGTGCAAATTACTGTCTCTAAGGCTGATCTTTTTGTTTTTGGATGAATATCAACTGGAATACCGCGACCATCATCAGTGATCGCTACTTTATTTTTGTCTAAAATTTCCACCAAAATATTTTTTGCATAGCCAGAAATCGCTTCGTCAACTGAATTATCTACTACTTCCCACACTAAATGATGCAAGCCATCCACTCCTGTTGAACCAATATACATTCCCGGTCTTCGTCTAACTGACTCTAATCCTTCTAAAACATAAATATCTTTAGCAGTATAAGAAGAATTTTGCTCCTCTTTATTAATTTGTTCTTTGTTTACTTTTGCCATTTTATCTAACAACAGCGTTAATTTTTTGTAAATTTTTAATAATCTCTCCCATTTCTTTATCAACTTCTTCTGAAGTTAGAGTTTTTCTAGAAGAATAGAAAATTAAATGAAAGGTTAGACTTTTTTCCTCTTTGCCAATGTTTTGACCAGTATAAACATCAAAAAGTTCCACCTCTTTTAGATATCTGACAGGACTAGATTTAATAATTGAGATAACTTTTATCACTGGAATATCTTTCCTAACAATTAACGACAGATCTCTTTTTGTTTGAGGATATTTTAAAAGGGGGCTAAAAATTTTATCTTTAAAGATAAATTTCTTAAAAGGAGAAACTTTGATTTCCCAAAAAACTGCTTGACCATCAATATCATATTTTTTTAATAAATCTTTTTTAAAATAACCAATAATCCCAATCTTTTCTTTTTCTAGAATTATTTCTCCACCCTTTTTTAAAATCGCAAGGTATTTATTGTCTTTGGAAAAATCTTTAAACAGATATTTCTCGTTTTCTAGTCCTAATCTTAAAAAAATGCTCTCTATTATCCCTTTTGCTTCAAATAAAAGATTTTTATCTTTGACAGTTTTATAAATTATTCCCGCAAAAACTAATTCTTCTTTAAAATTATTTTTTTTCTTCAAATAAATGTTATTGATTTCAAAAAAGCCAAACTCATCTTCAAATCTACTATTATCTTTGATATTTTTTAGAAAATTAAAAGCTAAAGTTGGCCTTAAAAAAGAAAAAAGTTCACTCGTTGGATTTAAAACTTCAATAGCAGAATCTTTAAAACTTTCCCCAATAAGTTCTTTTTCTCTTCTCGAAATGAAAGAGTAATTATAGGTTTCGTACAAATTAAAACATCTTAATAAAGTTTTTAATTTGTTTTTTAGAAGCCAATTTTCATCTTCTTTTTTAAAAACTAATTCTGCTTGCGGCGGCTGACTTAGAATATTATTAAAGTTTTTTATTCTCAAAACTTCGCCAATTATATCCTCTTTAACTAAAACATCAGTTCTTAAGGAAGGGGGAAAAACTGAAATGCCATTCTTTTTTTCTTTTAAATTAAATCCTAATAAAAGTAAGTTTTTTTGGATTAGTTTTTGAGGAATTTTAAAACCGGCAAATTTTTCAAAGTCATTAAAGCTTATAAAAATTTCTTTTTTTATCACCTGACCAGATTTTTTATCTATTTTTCCTCTTAAAATTTCCCCTCCATTTAATTTCTGGATTAAATCAGCAGCTAAATCTAAACTATAATCGGTTAAATCACAGGAAAGATTATGTTCAAATCTATACGAGGCATCAGTTTTCAAATTTAATTGACAGGAGGTTTTTCTAATAATCTCTGGAGAAAAATTGGCACTTTCAATCAGAATTATTTTCGTTTTTTCATCTACTTCCGCAGATTTTCCTCCTTTAATTCCGGCTAAAGCCAAAATTTTTTCGATATCACTAATCACAAGATGGTTGTTTTCTAAATTGTAGAGTTTATTATCCAAAGTTAAAATTCTTTCTCCTTTTTTAGCAAAACGAACAATAATTTCTTTTTTTGCTGGTTTTTTATTATTAAAAGCGACTTTTTGAAAATCAAAAACATGGAGCGGCTGACCAGTTAAAAGCATCGTATAATTGACCGCATCAACAACGCTATTTATCGGCCGAAGGCCACATTCTTCTAGAGTATTCTTAAGCCAGAGTGGCGATTCTTTCACTTTTAATCCCCAAATTGCTCTCATTTGATACCGTCGGCAACTGGAATCTTTAATTTTTACTTCTACCCGATCTCCTACCAAAGGCATCTTTTTATCTTCTTTTATTTTTACAGAAGGAAAAACGAAATTTTTATCTAAAATGGCAGCTATCTCTTTTAAAAGACCAAAATGACCACTGCAATCTGAAACTCTATTAGGCAAAAGGTCAACTTCTAAAATTGGCCTTTTTTGATAATAACTAACTTTGGTTTCAGCAAGATACATTGTTAAAAATTCTGCCAATTTTTCAGGTGATTCTTTAAAGGGAAGATATTTTTTTAAAAGATTGTATGAAAAACGCAACATAAAAAATAAATTTTTAACTGCCTGCCCCAATGTTGCTTCAGTAGTATTGGAACAGACAGAATTGAATGTTTACATTTGCTTTAAAAATCTAATATCTGAAGAGGTAAATAATCTAATATCCGAAATTTTATATTTTATCATCGCGATTCTTTCTACTCCTAAACCGAAAGCAAAACCTTGAAGATTTTTTTCTTTATATCCTACTATTTTATATAAATCAGGATGTACCATCCCCGCTCCCATAATTTCCAACCACTCATTTTGATTCACTTTTGACTTCTGTTCTTTAAATTTTGACCTAATTTTTATATCCACTTCCACTCCAGGCGTAACAAAGGGAAAATAACTTGGTCTAAATCTTATCAAAATATTATTTTTAAAAATCGCTTTTAGAAATTCTTCAATAATAAATTTAAAATTGGAAAAATTAATGTTTTTTGAAACCATCAGACCTTCAACTTGATGAAACTGAATTTCATGAGAAGCATCGGTTGCTTCATGGCGAAAAGTTTTACCCGGAACAATAATTCTAAAAGGAGGCTGGTGTTTTTCCATATATCTAATTTGCATTGGACTGGTATGAGTTCTTAAAAGCATTTTCGATGTTATCCAGAGAGTATCCCACATATCTCTAGCAGGGTGAGTTTCCGGAATTCTTAGAGCATCAAAATTATAATATTCAGTCTCAATCTCTGGTCCTTCTATAACTTCAAAGCCTAAACTTCGAAAAATTTCAACTATCTCTTCTAAAACCAAACTAATCGGATGCAAATGCCCAATCTCTTTTTTTATGCCGGGCTGAGAAAGGTCTAAATACTCATTATTTTCTTCTCGTTCTAAAAAATCTTTTTCTTTGGATTTAAAAAGGTCAATTAAAAACAAACGGATATTATGGGCTTGCTGGGCTTCCTTTTTTCTTTGGTCTAATGGTATTTTTTTGAGATTATCAAAAAATAAAGAAAGGTCGCTTTTCCGGCCTAAATATTTTATTCGCCAATTTTCTAAATCTTTAATCTCTTTAACTGCCTCTATCTCTTTTTTCGCTTGGCTTTTAATTTCTTCTAAATTCATAAATAATATCTTAATTTTACTCTAAATTCAGTATTTATTCAAGTTGCTTTTATTTGAAAAAAACATTAAAAAGCGATATAATATATTGACTAGATTAAAGGTAAAAAAAATAAAAGATTAAAAAAGCAAACTTAACACTCAAAATATCTTTTATTTTTTATATTTTATTTTGTATTTTGTATGTCTGGACATTCTAAATGGGCAAAAGTTAAATATCAGAAAGCGCAGAAAGACCCTAAAAAAGGCCAAGCATTTTCTAAAATTACTAACCTAATTACAGTCGCGGCAAGAAAGGGAACAGACGCTGAAAGCAATCCTAAATTAAGGATTGCGATTGAAAAAGCCAAAGAATTAGGAATGCCAAAAGAAAATATTGAAAAAGCGATAAAAAGAGGAGCAGGGGATTCTTTGGAGGGGAAAAACGTAGAAGAAATTTTAGTCGAGGCCTATGGTCCCCAAGGAGTGGCTTTATTAATTCAGGCTGTCACTGATAATAAAAATCGCACTTTGGCTGAATTACGGCATCTTTTAAACGAAAACTCGGCAAAATTGACCGAAGGAGGAACTGTAAAATATCTTTTTAAAGAAATGGGTAAAATTTTAATTGATAAAAATCTTTGGAATGACGATTTTGCCCTTTCTTCAATAGAAAATGGCGCCCAAGAAATCAAAGAGGAAGACGAAAAAATTGCTATTTATACTGATTTGTCCAAATTTAACGACCTCAAAAAATTTTTGGAAAACAAGTTAAATTTAAAAGATTTCAAAACAGAAATTGAATTTGTGCCGGACAATTTTATAGAAATCAAAGATAAAAAAATAATCGAAGAGTTAGATAATCTTTTTTCTGCGTTGGCTAATTATCCCGATGTTGAAGAGGTATATTCAAATGTTAACTATTAATTTTGATTTATGATAATCTTAGGTTTAGATCCAGGAACTACGAGAGTGGGATTTGCGATTATAAAAACTACAAAAGATAATGTGAAGCCGATTAATTATGGCTGTTGGGAAATAAGAGAGAAAGAAAAAGGGAAAAAGTTAGTAACTTTGGAAAAACTTTTAAACAAATTAATAAAAGAATACAATCCAGAATTGGCAGCCATCGAAAAAATTTTCTTTTTTAAAAATGCAAAAACCGCGATGTCAATTAGCGAAGCCATCGGCATTATTCATTCTGTCCTTTATAAAAACCATCTTTCTCTGATTGAGCTAACTCCTTTAGAAATAAAACAAAATCTTATTGGTTATGGCCGGGCAGAAAAAAAAGATGTCCAGAAAATTATCCAATTTTATTTTTCTTTTAAGGAACTGCCAACTCCTGACGACACAGCTGATGCGCTTGCTGTCGCTTTGGCTGGTTTGAATAAATTACAATGCTTAAAAAAATAATCGCCTTTGCTACCGTTTTTATTATCGCCATTCTGATTTTTTCGGGCTTGGTTTTTATATACTTTTCAAGAGACTTACCCAACCCGGCTGATTTTTCGAAACGAGTAGTCAACCAATCAACTAAAATTTATGATAGAACTGGAAAAATTCTTCTTTACGAAATTCATGGCGGCGAAAAAAGAACTGTCGTTAACAGTTTAGATGACATCTCGCCTTATGCAATTAAAGCTACTTTAGCGGTTGAGGACCACACTTTTTATTCTCATCATGGTTTTGTTTTAAAGGGAATTATTCGCGCTTTATACAATAATATTTTTAAACGAGGAAACCTCCAGGGTGGCTCAACTATTACTCAGCAATTAGCCAGAAACGCTTTTCTAACTCTGGATAAAACTTTATCCAGAAAAATTAAAGAAGCAATCCTAACAATTCGTTTAGAGAGAAGTTGGAATAAAGACCAAATTCTTTTAGCCTATCTAAATCAAGTTCATTATGGTTACAATGTCTATGGGATTGAAGCTGCTAGCCAATTTTACTTTAATAAATCGGCTAAAGATTTGACCCTGGCTGAAGCCGCTTATTTGGCAGCCTTAATAAAAGCGCCTGGCTATTATTCTCCCTATGGTTCTCATTTAAATGATTTAGAAGCAAGAAAAGAATACATTTTAGATTGGGCTTTAAAATTAAATTACTACCCAAAAGAAGAAATTGAAAAAGCAAAAAAAGAAAAAGTAGTTTTTGCTCAACCAAGTTTTGGCATCAAAGCTCCTCATTTTGTAATGTATGTTAGGGAAATGCTTTTTGATAAATTTGGAGAGGAAGAATTAGAAAAAGGAGGTTATACTATTATTACCACTTTAGATATGAATCTTCAGACAATTGCTGAAGAATTGGTAAAAAAATACGGAGACATCAATGAAGAAAAAGTGGGAGCAAAAAATTTGGCTTTGCTTGCTCAAGAGCCAAAAACTGGCCAAATAGTGGCAATGGTTGGCTCAAGAGATTACTGGAATATAGAAGCTGAAGGAAATGTCAATGCCACTTTAAGCGTCCGCCAACCAGGTTCTTCTTTTAAACCGATTGTCTATGCGACTGCTTTTAAAAAAGGCTATCTTCCAGAATCATATGTTTTTGATGTTGCTCTAGATGGAATAAAAATGAACTTTTCAACTGATCCTTTAAATCCCTATTATGTAACGAATTATGATAACAAAACTAGAGGACCAGTTACTTTTCGCCAGGCATTAGCCCAATCTTTAAACATTCCTTCTGTAAAAGTTTTATATCTAGCCGGAATTCAGAACGTAATTCAAACTGCCCAAGATTTAGGCATTACTACCTTAACTGAAAAACCATCTTTTTATGGTCTAAGCTTGGTTTTAGGTGGGGGAGGAGTCAAGCTTAATGAAATGGTTAATGCTTATTCAGTATTTAATCAAGAAGGAATATATCATCCTCAAGTAAGTATTCTAAAAATTTTAGATTCAAAAGGCGAAATTATCTATGAATATAAAGAAGAATCAAAAAAAGTTTTAGAACCACAAATCGCCAAATTAATCACTAGTATTTTATCTGACAATGAAAGCCGAGCTCCGGCTTTTGGTTATTCCAGCCCTCTCTATTTTAAAGAAGTTGAAGTGGCAGCAAAAACCGGCACTGATTCCGAATACCGAGATGCTTGGACTCTGGGTTATAGTAGTTCTTTAGTAGTTGGCGTCTGGGCTGGCAACAATGACCGTTCACCAGTAGCTCCAACTGGTGCTCCAGGAATAATGGTGGCTGCTCCTTTATGGCATGAATTTATGGAAAAAAGTTTTAAATTTTATTCTCCTTCAACTTTTTCTCAGCCATTACCATATAATCCTAAAATTCTGGCTCCAAAGCCAATGATGAATGGAGAATATATTATTAATCGTCAATATAAAAATACTAATACTGGAGAAATAAAAACTGTCAAAGAAATTCATTCGATCCTTCATTATCTAGATAAAAATGACCCTTTAGGTGCCTGTCCTTCTAATCCTTTTAATGATCCTCAATATCTTCTCTGGGAGATGCCGGTTTTAAATTGGGTTCAACAAAATATTTTAAATTTTCAAACTGAGTATAACTTATCTCTAGGACCAGATTGGCATCCCTTAGATTGTGAAATGATAAATACTACTATTGAATTTGGAGATGTGCCAACAATAGAAATTGTCTCTCCAAAAGAAGGCGAATATTCCTCAACTGATATAAAAGTAGAAGCAAATATTTATGGCTCTGCACCATTAAAGACAAGATTGTATCTTAATAATGAAATGCTGGGAGAAATGAGTAAAACTACTGAAAATAATTTCTTCTATTTTCTGCCTTATAATTTATTGAAAGAACAAAATGAAATCAAAATTGAAGCTGAAGACAGCTTCAATCAAATAAGTACTTCCACGAGAATTTTCTTCAAACAGTTATAGAAGGCACTAAGACATAAAGAAAATTACTCTCTTCTTTGCCCCGCATTAAAACCGGGCTATTTTCTTTATTTAAACCAATGAATACTTCTTCACCTCTAGAAGCCTCCAATCCATCCAAAAAGAAACGATAATTAAAGGCAATGTCCAAAGGATTGCCTTTGATTTCCACTGAATCAAGTAAAGTTTCACTCTGGCCTAAAGTTGGGTCTTGAGCCTCTAAAACCACTTCCTTTTTTGAAGGATTAAATCTAAATTTCACTTCATTAACTTTTCCACTAAAAATTCCTATTACCTTAATTGCTTCTTTTAAATCGGTTCTTTTTAAAATCACCTGATTTTCAAAATTAGTCGGAATGGCGTCTTTAAAATTAGGATATTCAGCATTGATTAACCGGGAAATTAATCTCACATTTTCAGTGGCAAACTGAATTTGATTCGGGTCGGGAGAAATAGTGATTATCTCTGACTCGTCCTCTAATTTTTCAGCCAGCATTTTTAAAACTTCTTGAATAGTTCTTAAGGGCACCAAGGCTTCAAAATCTTCTTTAAGATTAGTTTTGATTTTTTCTGAAGGGATGGTTTTTACTGCTAACCTATATCTATCAGTCCCAACTAATTTTAATCCTTCCTGCTCTATTTTAAATAAGACACTCGTCAATTCCGGAAAATTAGTGCTATAACCAACGCTTAGAATTACCTGTTCTAGTCCTTCTTTTAAAAGTCCTTTCTCAATCTCTATAAATTTGTCAGTTTTTATTTGGGGAATAATTGGAAAATCTTCGCTTGAATATCCTTGGAAAATGGTTTTAAATTTACCGCTTTCCACTTTTAGGTTATTTTCTTTTGCCTCAAGGATTATTTTTTCCTCGGGCAAACTATTTAAAAAATCGCTAAAAGTTTTGGCTGGGATTACTACTTTTCCCTCTTTTTCTGTTTTTCCAGATACATTTATTTCGGCACCAATTTCAAGGTCAGTTGCTTTAAGATGAATTTGATTTTTATTTGTTTCAATTAAAACATTACTTAAAATTGGCAGAGTAATGTTTTTGCTAGTAATTCTTTCAGCAAGAACTACGGCTTTTTTTAAATTTTCTACCAAGGTAATAAATTTCATAAAATTAATTAATTTAATTTATTTATTATTATTAAAGGGAACATTTTTGGGAATAAGTTAAAATTATTTGAGAAAAAAGAGATATTTCTGAATAAATTTTTGAATAAGTTGGGGATAAATTATTCAAAAATATGCTATAATTTCTTAATAATTTATTTTTTATTTTGAATATTTTATTTTCTATAGTAAATTATCAACCAGTTATCAACTCTTTTTCTACTTATTATACAATAGGTCTTTTAAAACAAAAACTTCTTGAGCAAAAACTGGATTTTTTTCCATTTCCTTGGTAATTTTTCTGCAAGCATGAATCACAGTAGTGTGGTCACGCTGTCCCATTTTTTCAGCAATATTAGTAAAAGCATAACCCATTTCTTCCCTTAAAAGATACATAATAATTTGTCTTGGTTTGACTAATTCTTTTTTTCTTGAATGACTTAAAATTTCTTCTTCTTTCAAATCATAGAAAGAAGCCACTTTTTTGATGACTTTTTGGGGAGAAATATATTCATTTGGTTTGTTTAAAACAGAAGAAAGAATGTTTTTTGTTTCTTCTAAGGTAATCGGTCTATTTAAAAGTTTTACGTGGGCAATCAATCGGTTTAATCCCCCTTCCAAATCGCGAATATTTTTAGGGATGGATTCAGCCAAATAATATAGACTTTCCTCAGGAATTAAATGCTGAGTTGGTTGATTTTTTATTTTTAAAATTGCCAGACGTGTTTCTAAATCCGGATAGCCAATATCAGCGGTCATTCCCCCTTCAAATCGCGACCTTAGTCTTTCTTCGATTGAAGGAATCGCTTTTGGCGGTCTGTCTGACGTAAAAACCACCTGTTTGTTCTTTTGGCTGAGAGTATTAAAAGTGTGGAAAATTTCTTCTTGGGCTTTATCCTTGCCAGCAATAAACTGAATGTCGTCAATTAAAAGAAGGTCTAAATTGCGAAATTTGTTTTTAAAATCGCTCATTTTTTGTTCCATAATTGCCCTCACTAAATCTTCAGTAAATTTTTCTGCACTGACATATAAAATTTTTGTTTTTTTTCTTTCTTTTTTTACTTTGTTACCTATTGCTTGTAAAAGATGAGTTTTGCCCAATCCTACTCCGCCGTAAACAAATAAAGGATTATATTTAGTGCCTAGACTTTCTGTTACTGCTAAAGCAGCAGCGTTTGCTAATTCATTATAAGAACCGACAATAAAGTTTTCAAAAGTATATTTTGGATTTAAATTCGTCTCTAAATCAATTGTCATTTCATAAAAAGTTGGTTGGTTTTCCAAAGAAAAAGATTTTTTCTTTAAATATTTTTTTGTTTCAATGGCGTCTTCGAGATTAATTGGATTAGTGGTAGGGGCAACCACATATTCCACCTTCTTAATACTCGGTTCAAGTTCTGTTAGAATTTGATAGATATTTTTATGATATTTTTGTTCTAGCCACTCTTTAGAAAAATTTGAAGAAACACCAATAAAAGCCACCCCATCTTTTATTTCTTTAATAAATGAATTTTTAAACCAAGTTAAATAATTGGCTTTTGAAATAGATAGTCTGATTTCCCCTAAAACTGCTTTCCAGAGCTCGGTTAAATCCATAAATCTTTTTTGATTATTTTTTTATCTCTTATTATAACCCTCCTTGTGTATATAAGCAAAATAAAATTAGATAGTCAATTTTATTTTTGGGGATAAACTGTTGATAAGAAGTGAATAGAGGAAAAAGGTTTTGAAAGTTAGTTTGACCCTAAAAAAAAATTATGATACAATGAACCATCTAAAAATTATGTCTAGAACTTATCAACCAAAAAAGAAAAAAAGAGCGAAAACCCATGGATTTTTAAAAAGGATGAAGAGCAATTCTGGAAAAAATATTTTGAAACGTCGGCGACAGAAAGAAAGATCTAAAATTTCAGTTTAAAATGATTAATAAAAAGCAACGGCTTTCTTCGTCTTTGATATCAGATTTTTTAAAACAAAGCCAGCATAAAGAAAATGATTTTTTCAAAATTTTTTATCGCCAGAACAATTTAGACTATAATCGTTTTGCAGTAATTGCACCAAATAAAAATTTTCAGACTCTAGTTTCAAGAAACAAGATCCGTCGTCAAGTAAAAGGAATTTTAAGAAACTGGGAAAAAGAACGCCAATTTTTAAAACCGAAGTTTAATTTTGATTTAATTGTTCTGATTAAAAAATCGTCTTTCAGAGATAAACTAATTTTAAAAAATTCGCTTCTTAACTTGCTTGAAAGTCTAAATAATTTCTAATGAAAAGTTTTTTATATCCTATTTTTTATCAACCTCTTTTTAATCTTTTAGCATTATTAAGTTTGCTTTTTAGCAGTAATTTAGGTTTGGCAATTTTTGTTTTAGCGATTGGCATTCGTATTTTGATGTGGCCCTGGTATGGGAAAATAACAATTTCTCAGAAAAAATTAACTCGCATTCAACCTCAAATACAGGAAATCCAGAAAAAATATAAAGCCGACCCAAGGCAGGCAAACCAATTGGTTTTTCAGCTGTTTAAAGACGAAAAAGTTAATCCCCTTGCCACTTTTGGCTTTGTTATTCTTCAGTTTTTTTTGTTTATTGGTATCTGGGTTCTTTTAACTGAACTGATCAAAAATGGCTGGGGTAGTCATCTTTATCATTTTTTACCCCAAGTTCCCTTAAACTTTATGTTTTTAAACTTTGATTTAGCAAAACCCAATCTTTTTTTAACAATTATCTATGTTGTTTTAGGATTTATAAGTGGCTTGCTTCAAAAAGAAACCAGTCAAAATAAAATGTTATTATTTTTTCCTTTTATTTTTCTTTTGATTTATAAAAGTTTTCCTTCGGCTTTAATGGTTTTTTGGATAGGACTGTCTTTAGTTGATTTAATTCAAAGATTTCAATTAAGAAATATTAGTTGAATATGGAAATTGCTCCTCTCAAAAGTTTCTTGGAAAATTTGCTTGAAACTGCCGGTTTTACTGACAGTTTTTTGGAGATTAATGAAGATTATTCGGAAAAATTAATAAAAATTAATATCAGAACCCAAGATTCAGGACTGCTAATCGGCAGGGGCGGAGAAAATCTAGAAGCCTTTGAAATGATTTTAAATATGGTGTCAAAAAAATTAATTGAAGATTTTGATTGGCGAATTGTTTTAGATATTAATAGTTACCGAACTATCTACGAAGAAAAATTAAGAGAATTTGCCCAAAAAGCCGCTCATAAAGTTTCAATTTCAAAAGAGCCATTAGAATTGCCGCCAATGGCCTCAAAAGACAGAAGAATAATTCATTTAGAAATTGCTTTAAGAAGCGATGTTAAAACTGAAAGTGTTGGGGAAGGTAAAAATAGGCATATAATAATAAAACCTACCGAATAACTAAGGATATTGGCAATTTCTGGCTTGAAAATGAAGATGAGGATCAACACCGGCGCAATTAGTTTCATTTACAATTCCTATCGGTACTCCTCCAAGAGAAAATGTACAAGTGTAAGAATTAATACAACTATTTACATTAGATACGGCGGGACAAAGTAATTTTAGTAATTGTTGGGTGCAGGATTTTGTATTTTCACCATCAATCGCGATGTCAACAGAACAACCGTATTTATGGCTACCTGCTGGGTTAGTGCAATAATTATGACTACTCAAGAAAGGAGAAATTAGCAATTTTGGATTGCAAGTAGAAGGAAGTCCATTTTTTATTTCTTTGAATTTCTCGTTTATAAGATAATCAAGAGCAACTAATAGATCTTCGTGAATAGTTGGACAAGAAGCATAAGGATGGATAGTATTGGTAGTTTTATCTATAGTTCCTTTTTCTTCTATACAATTGCTTTCTCGATAGGCGGGGTCAGTATTGCTATAGATTGAAGTACATTTATTATCTACTACATCTTGAAGGTCTCGTTTTGCAGCTTCCCAAAGAATTTCGAAATCGTCTCCGCCATTAAGTAAATTTTGGGCTATTGTTTGGGTTTGAGGGCTAGAATTAGGTTCGTTTTCAGTGTTATTATCGTTTTCTGTGTTGTTTTCTATATTAATATTAAACGAAGAACTTGTTCTTAAAATGTCAGGATTAATAGTGTTGAGAATTAACCAGAAGGCAAAAAGAAGCACAAGGCCAATTACTGCTCCAATAATGTGTTGTTGAGCAGATTTTTGTTTTTCCGCATTTCCCGCAGAAATCATATATTCTATTCCACCATAAACGATCATTGCAAAAGCCAAAATACCAGCAATACGAAAAATATATCTTATTAGTAAAACTATAAGTTCTGAAAGGGTCATCCGCTCCAATTCTTCTCCTGGCTTTGCTATTCCTGGAATTCCAGTTTCGAATTTATAAGGGATAACGCTCGTTGGGCTTTCAACTGGTGGAGGCAAATGTTCAGGAGAAGTCAAATCAGAGCCGCCGTATTCTTTATTCATTTCGTCAATGTCTCTTGCATTTGTTTTGAAGAAAGGCAATAAAGAAACCGCAAAAACGATTAGCAAAATAGATAATATAACTATTTTTTTCTTCATGATATTATTTTAATTAAGTTGAGAGAGTAAGCTGTTTTTGGATTGTTTTATTTTGTTTTGCTTCTGTTAAGTGCAAAATGAAAAGAGATAAAAAAGAAAATGGAATAGTGTTTATCACCGGAAACATATCAACTAAATGTCCTAATAAAGATGTAAGATTTTTACGCTCTTTTAGTTTGCCGCTCATAAAGAGAATAATAATAATAAGAATACCTATAAGTAAAGATATTGGCCAAATTATTATTGAAAGTATTACTGTTAAACCACTCACGAATTCAAGCAATTCTTTTATCCCCGCAAGAACAAATAGTAATATCCAAATACTTTTATTAATTGGAGGATTCTGTTTTTCTTTTTTGGGTTCTTCTTGATTTTGTAGAGGAAGATTTTGTTTATTTTCAGTGTTAGTCATATTCTTGTTGAGTTTCTTCTTTTGTTTTTTGAATTTCTAATATCTGAGCCGGATTTGAAGTAATTATTTGGTCTTCAGCATAAGAGGCTAAGATTTGGATTGCCGCATGTTTGTCGCCGGCGAAAAATAAGCCAGTTCCGACTGTTGCTTGGAGAAGAATACTTTTTTCCTGTTCATTTAAATTAAAAGCCCGACCAACGATGTCAATGTTTGCCGGCGATTGTCTTAAAAGCAAAGCCAAAGAAGAGTTAGTAATCATCGGCTTGCCATAAGGGGAATTTAAGGCATCTTCTATATCTTGGGAAATAAAAGTTACCCCCATATAGTATTTTCTTGCCCTTTTTATCAGATTAAAAAGGAAAGAGGCGCTTTCTTCATGTTTTAACAGCCACCACCCTTCGTCAACCACTGTTAATCTCTTTTTCAGGTTTTTTCTAATCGAGGTCCAGATATAGTTTAAAACCACATACATTGCAATCGGTCGTAGCTCTTCTTCCAAATCTCTAATACCAAAAACCACTAAACGATTACCAATATCAATATTAGACTGTTGGTTGAAAAAACCAGCATATGTTCCTTTTGTATATTTGTAAAGTTTAGCCGAAAGTTCCTCTCCGCCTTCTACTCCCTTTAAAATTTCTTCCAGATCCTCCAAAAGTGGTGGAGTTTTTTCTTCATTGATATTTTCCGCGAAAATATCTCTTGAAGCATAAGTCTGATTTAAAGCGCTATCTAAAATGATCTCTTCCTGAGGTGTTAAGCCGCCAACCATTAATTTAATTAGTCCAATAAGGTTTAAAATATGGCTTCTAAAAACTTCGTCGTTTGATTCATCAGTTGTAACTATTGGCATATCAAAGGGATTAATATGATCCTCTGAACCAACGGCAATCTTAAAATAACTGCCACCAATACTTTCTGTTAAATAAGCATATTCATATTCTGGATCAATTATTAAAATGTCAGTGCCTAAAAGCAAAGACCTTAAAATTTCTAACTTTATCGCATAGCTTTTGCCAGCGCCTGATTGGGCTAAAACTATCATATTGGCGTTTGGCAAAGTAAACCTGTCAAAAATAATTAAACTGCTGTTATGTTGGTTTATCCCATATAGAATTCCTTTATTAGAGGTTAAATCTACAGAAACAAAAGGAAAGAGAGTTGAAGCTGGCTGGGAATTTAAAGGATTTGTAATTAATAGTCTATCCAGGCCCAAAGGAAGTGAGGATTCAAAACCTTCGTACATCCGAAAAACTGCTGGTTTGGCATAAATCATTAATTGCTCTAAAAGCGATTCAATTCTTTTTTGAACTTTTTTTAATTCTTCTTGACTATCTGCATAATAAGTAATATAGACTCCGACATCAAACAGTTTTTCTTCCTGTTGTAAAATTAAATTCCTTAATTCTTCTATATTTTGAAGAGCAGTTTCTAGGAGTGGATTTCTTATTAACCCTCTTTCTGCTTCGAGAGAAATCTGCGCCTGAACCTCAGCTGATTTTTTTCTGAGCATTCTTAAAACTTGGTTTGCATCTAAAGGATGAAAATAAATGCTAATATCAAAAGTTTCGTTAAGATTAGTCAAAACAGAAAACCAATTACTGGCTAAATAGTTCGGATAAGTTAAAATAAATAAAGTGGAACAGTATTTTTCTCCCAATTTCAAAAAATTTGGATTAATTTTTAAACCAGTTGGAGAAATAACGTCCAAAAGAGTGGAAACTGCCTGCCGATAATTTGGGAGATTTTCTAAAGAGTTTAGTTTTTTGTTAAATATTTGTTCCAGCGCCATATTCTTATTTTGTTTGATTATAGTCAGATAGATTTAACATTTCCTTTTCTATATTTTGAGGATTGTAAAGATTAAAAAATAATTGAATTAATTCATTTGTTTCAAGGGGAGTAACTATTAATCCTAATCTTGTTAGGCCAGAAATAAGATTTGCTTGTCTAATCATTAGTTGCTGTGAATGCTGTTCAAATTCCTCTTTTGATAAAAGAGTAATATTAGAGAAGGATTCTCTTTTTAGATTGAAAACACCGCTAAAAGTCTCTTTTAATTGTCCTAACAGACTGGTAGGCTTAATTATTACTGGATCATAAGGAACTACAATAAAAAATTTTTTGTCAAAGATTAAATTTTGAGACGTCAAAGATAGAAGAAAATTATAATAGTCCTCTCCTTGGAGTTTTAATAAGTCATTAGTTTCCTGACTCATCCTTTCTTGGATATAAGTTAGATAAGATTCAATATTTACTCTTCGTGAATGAATAATCGCCTGGAGAGAAAATTCGAGATGATTTAGCATTTGACGCCAACTGGTTAAAATCATTTCTTGTTCTTCTAAAGATTTTAAATTCATATTGATTCCGGAAACTTCTAAAACAGAACGAAGCGAGCCGTTCTTTAAAACAATAACCCCTCTTTTTATTTCTTGGATTGGGACTAATGATTGGACAGAAAATGTTTCTTTAGCCATGTTATTGGTTCAAAATATCAGTTAATTGTTTCAGAGTATTTGAATCTAAAGTTTTAGAAGAGGAAGAAAATCCAGTTTGTTTTGACTCTGTTTTTTTAGAACTAACCGGTGATTTAGAAGGTAATTGTCGTTTTTCAAACAAATATTCTTTGGGAAGCCAAATATATCGAAACATTGAACCAACTAATTTATAAATTGGAATCTCATAAAATTTGCCAAAAGTAATTGCTAAACCAACCGTAAGAAGAAAAGCCGTTAAGATAAAAAAAAGAGTTCTTTGAACAGTGTAAAAGAGTAAAATAATTAATCCTCCTAAACATACTAAAATAGTTAACTGAGTAAAATTAACTAACCCCATTAATTTTGTTTCTTCTTTAATAAATTGTGGAACCGGATAAGGCATAATCCTAACAAAAATTTTTAATTTTGTAATTTTTAATTTTTGAGTTTTTAAGTTTCACCAAAAGGTTTTTCTGGATGGTATTTTTTGTAGGAAATAGGTTGACGAACTTCAGGTAATTCTTCTTTTTTCTTTTTTGTTTCTTTAATTTTAATTTCAAAAATAGAGGATTTATCTCGATCTGTTGAAGAAGGCATTTTTTCTTTTATAAAATGATTGTTTTTTCCGGTAATTACTTTTGAAGTTTGAGAAATTTCTGCTGTTGCTTTTTCTTTTTTTGATTCTTGTTTTTGAGGTTGAGAAGGTGGAGTTTTTTCTATTTTTTCCATCTCTTCGACTATTTTTGGAGTCTCAGATTTTTTTGAGGTCATTAATTGAGTTAAAGTATTTTTTATTTCTGCTTGTTTTTCCGGAGAAACTTCGGGAATATTAATCGGTGTCACGTTAATATTTTGTTGAACGGGTTTTTCAATCTCAATTTCAATTGCTTCAGGAATTTCTTTTTGAAGATTCTTAATTTCTTCAATTTCTCTTTTTTTAATTTTTGTTTTTTCCTCATTTGGAAGAGATTTTTCTAATGGTTGGGGAACAGATTTTATCAATGGTTCGGTTAGGGGTTTTTTAAGAGAAGTTAACGGCGTTTCTTGCTTTTGAGGAATTTTTAAAAAAGGAGTTGTGTTTTGTTCAGGAATTATCTGAGGAATAGTTTGGCTTTTTGGTTCTTTTTTTGTTTCTAAAGTTTCAGTTTTGCTTTGTTTAGATAAAATATTAGGGATTTTTGGAAATTGAATTTTTTGGGGAAAAGAAGAAATTTTTTTTACTGTTTTTTCGAAAGAAGAAACAGTTTTTTCTTGAGAAGTCAGTCCTAAAGGAGTTGGCCCTTGCTTTAGTAGAGGCATTAAAGGCTGGAAAATTTTGTTTTGAACAACTTGGTTAATGATTTGCGCTTCAGTTTCTTTAAATTGATATTTTGAAATTAAATTCTCTTTAAAAGATTGAGGAGGAAGATGAAGCATCAATACTTCAGAGGTTATATCCATTAAATCATTATATCTTTCATTTGAGATATTAGCCAAACTTAAGGCATCTTCGATTGTTTTGCCAAGCAAAGAGGAAGACAAGATATCTTTTAAGGGTGCTGGTAGTTTATTAAATTCCTCAATGAATTGTTTGGGGTCAAAATTTGCCATAATTTAAAATTGTTATCCTCCTTTTGGAGGATTTGAAGGAGGAAGCCAAATTCCTTTGTCTTTATCAACTTTATGTAATTTGTATCCATCGGAATAACTTTCTTCTTTTGGTTCTGTTGGAACTCTTCCTAGGGTACCTTGGAAGTAACGCAAAGAGCCATAACCTTTATTTTCTAAAAGATAATCCCTCGCGCTTTTACCGACGGCGCTGGCTTCTGGTTCTACCGCTTTTTTAACATTTTCAATAAAAGTATATTGTTGGTTAGTTTCCATTGAGCGGGCGATTGCAGCCATTGCCTCAGGGGTTAAATTTTTGACAAGTTTATTCAAGACTTCAATCAATTTGTCATTTCCTAATTTTTCATTTTCTTGACTATTTTTTATATAATCAAAAATCTCTTGCCATCTTCCTTCTGCTAGTTTTTCAGGCGAGGTCGTTGAGGCATAATCAATTAAAAGACGATTATAAAGTTCCTGTTTTTCTTGTTCGGGCGAAAGATTAGGTGATTCTCTTCTAATGTCCTCTAGATGTTTCTTAATATCTTCATCTTTTGAATAATATTTTACGTATTCATAAGGATTTACTTTTTTAAGTTGAGAAACATTAACGTAGTCTTTTGCAAAAGCCAAAGCCTTATCATCAATATTTTTTATATTTTCTTTATCATTTGGGTCGCCAGTGGAAAGTTTTCCTCTTTCTACTAATTTATCGACTAAAACCGCTGTTGAGCGTCGGTCATTCCATTTCATATAGCGTTTTATTTCTTGTCGCACTTGGTCATCAGTCATTTTATCTGCCCTTTTACTGAGATTACTTAATTCTCCTTCGCGGGTTTTTTGGCTTACATCTTTCATTGTAGTTCCTAGACTATGAGCCAACTTTAGATTGCTTTTTTCTAACGATTCAGCCGTTTTTCGCCAGGTTTCCGAACCTACTAAACTTTTTGTAGTGGCGCCTACCGCCGCTCCGCCAGCAAATCCTAGTGCGCCCCAGATGGCTTTATTTGCCCACTGATAACCTTTTTGGACCTGCTGAACGCCAATTGCTCCTGCTATCGTTAATGTTGCTTGAGATAAAATAATAATGATAACTGCATAAGCTATAAGTGAAATTATATTTTGGACAAAAGTTTTTTCTATATCAGCTACAATTGGAGTAAAATAAGAAGTGGCAACTGCATTAAGCATTACTAAAACGATAAAAAATGAAAAAGCGATAATTGGTAGAGAAATGAGTGCCTGAGTAAAGAAATTTCTCCAAGTTTGAGCGATTTTTTCTGCTCCAGGAAAGGCCATGCTTAAAAAGCCTAAAGGTGAAAGCCCCAAAGTTAACCATAGAGTCACAATTCGGGTCACCGCATAAATGATTAAACCAATTACTTGGCCAATAAAAATAATGGCGACAATTATTCCTATGACTGCTGTTGCTGTCTCGTACCAGAATCCTTGTCCTACTCCACTACAGGCAATTTTGGTAGCTGTATATTTTAAAAGAGTTGGAAAATTAATAACTTGGTCGCTTGCGCCATTTATAAAAAAAGTAATTAAAAAATTAGATAAATCAACAAGCATTCCGCAGATAACTAAACTAAAATTAACGAGAAGCGCCACTAAAACCAAACGCCAGAGCATTTTATCCCAACTATATTTTTCAATTTTTAAGATAGTAGCAATAGCAGTGAAAACAAAGCCTAAAATTATTCCTAAATTAGCTAAATTTCTGGTAACTGTCCAAATAATTTTTACTGGCTGGAAATTAACAAAGCCGCCGAAATTTTCTGGTGTTAAGACAAAAAGAAAAACATTAGCAATAAACTCTAAAATATAAGCAAAGACCCAAAAAATTAGTCTAAAAAACCATGATATTGGATTTTTTAAAAAATCAATAAAACCAATATCTGCATCCATTGTACAGTTTTTGCTGTCTTCTGCTAAATCCTCACCTATTTTTTTACCTACTTGATAACTGCTTATTAAATTAATATTTCCGCCTGGTTTTACAACGGCATTAATTAGATTTTGCCCATTTTCAGTTGGATTTTCCCACTCTTTACATAAAAAATCTAGTACTGTATCTTTATTTGCATATTGAGGGCAAAATTCATTCAAGAATTGGTCGATAATTTCTTTTGCCTTTTGCTCATTATTGCAATCCAGACTTTGATAATAATCTCGTAAGCGTCCATAAGTAGGGCCCGGAGCAGACCAAGCACCATAACTAGCAGAAGTGGAATAGAAAATCCCATTTACAGGGCAATTGTAGGTATGGTCATTTCTAGGACATCTGTCATCGATATACATTTTTATTGCTGTGCAAAAATTTTTAATATTAATATCTTGGGCAAATGAAGTCTCAAAAGGATAAAAAAAACTTCCTATCAGTAAGATAGTAAATGTAATGGCAAATAGTTGCTTTAGATTTCGTTTTTCTGGCATATAAATTTATTGAGGTTTATATTCCGGTAATTTATCCAGTCCATAATACTGTCGAGGAGAATAAGGTTTTGTTCTAATGGCAAAATAATCACAGTAAGCAGTATATTTTTGAGCATAACTAATATTATTACATCTCCCTTTAGCTATATGATTCTCAAAGATTTGATGAAGCTCTAACATTCTGTTCATTATTAAAGGAGCAACTGTTCCCTTTGCTTCTTTTACTCCTGCTAGTCCATACTGTTGAAAAATTGGGTCATTAGTGTCTTTAGTGGGAACATAACGAGGGGGTTTTGGAAAATTACCGGCAAAAATATTTTTAAAAGCATTATCATTCAAAAAATAACCAGTTTTTTCATCACCGTGGCGCTGGGTAGTAAATTTTCCTCTTTGGATAAAATTACCGCCATCTTTAAAGAAATAATTAGGAATCAATCCATAATAAACTTGTTTTTCTGGAAAAATGTTGTCTAGAGAATCCTTAATTTTATTTGCGTCAACATCATAATGGCCAAAGATTGTGCCATACCATAAAAGTGGTTTTACCACGCACCAGTCATAGGTTATATAGAGGGCTTCTTTTAATTTTACATCATAGAAATAGCCAACAATATCTGTTGGTTTGTAATAAGGTTTGGTGCAAACCCCTTGGGTGCCATAGTATTTTACCGCCCCTTCGGTCAAAAGCGGAGATTCTAAATAGAAAACAATTAAAAAGATACCGGTTATTAAAATTAAAAGAGACAATTTGTTTTTCATAGGATTTTTAATTAATTTTATTTAAAACATTATAGCATAATTAGAATTATTAGTTAACAAAAATATTAGTAGTATTTGTTCTCTACAAATTTTCTTTCACAGCCAGTCATTTGTTGACAACTAATTTGAGAATAGCCGTGGCATAAAGCCCAGGGCCCGACTTGGCTTTGGGCCCCAAATGCTTTTTGGGGAGAGAGATAACTAAGAAAATAATTTTTTACAGGCGCTTCCATTCTTATTCCGCCAGAAGGAGGTGATGGAGGAGGGGGGTTGCCACCACCATTATTACTTCCTCCTGAGACACCACTTCCATATTGGAAAGAAGCATTAATCGGGCAATTTCCAGGAAAGCAAGCATCATAAGGATGAGGCAGGTAGTAGCAATCTGGATTACAATTGGGACAGGGGTCATTATTGCATTCACAAGGAGAGGTACATTCGCAAACTATTCCAGAGTTAGTTTCATGGCAAACATAAGTATATCGGCAACATTGTTCCTTGCCACAGCCAATATAACCACGATAACTGGTTGGTCTTAAGGCCTTTCCGCAATCAAATAAAGCATTAGAACTATTTTGTCTCCAAACTCCGCCACCGCAATTAATTCCACTGCTTTTTACAAAATAGCCTGGAGTTTTTGAAACTGTACAATTTGAAAATCCTCCTTGGTAATCAGTGCATTGACCCCATCTTTTCTGACAATGGACTTCATCATAAGGAATTTCTCCAACTTCTCCTTCATTAATTAAGATATAAGAAGTGTTAGGGGTAAAATTGCAATCTGCATCATAGCCAAAAGTTTTATTTGCTCCATAAGTAGGTTGACATTCAATATTGTCATCAACCAGTCCATCGCAATCTTGGTCCCTGCCGTCAGGATAATCAGTATAAAATTTTGAACCAACATAACAGGTTGGACAATTTTCATCGCAATCCTCTCCTTTAAACCAATAATGGCCGTCACCATCACAATCCATAAAAATTGGACAAGGCAAATCTCCGGGAAAAACTGGCGCCAAACAGACACTGATTCCTTTACCAACTCCCCAAGGCTCACATTCCACCAATCCATTTGTCTCCCAGGGTCTGATATAATAACGGTCACTGGCTAAATTAAAAGTTGACAAATCTTTCATCGGCTGAGGAAGATAAATTTGTGAAGGCGCTTCAACTTCTGATATGCTAGCAGTTAGATTTAAATAGAGTTTTGGAAAAACCAAATATATTTTCGTTTTCTCTAATAGTTCTTTTATAAGTTTAAAAAGATTAGATTCTTGGTTAAAATTTTCTGTTTCTGGACTATCTGGATTGTTTGAATCTATTGCTAATACAAAATGGCTTTCTGAATTTATTTTAGTTGATATCAGAAATAGAAAAGCAAGTAAAACTATTTTTAAAAATTTTGCTTTTTTTAAGCTCATTATTGAATGTTTCTATTTAGTGATATTTGCCAGAAACAATCTTTTTTTGACAGCCAGTCATTTCTTGGCAATTAACAGTTGAATATCCATGGCATAAACCCCAAGGTCCGCCAACAATCCCGTCTCCATTTAAATCTTTTGGGAAATCAAAGGAAGAATTAACATCACATTGGTGGCAGGCATCCCCTGGTTCTAATTGTGGTACACATACTGGACAAGGTCCGCCACAGCCATAATAACCGCGATAACTATCCACTCTTAAAGCCTTTCCGCAATCAAAAATAGAATCTCCTTGGTCAGTTCGCCAGATTCCGCCACCACAAGTAACTCCCCCGCCTTTTACAAAATACCCCGGGGTTTTACTTACAGTACAATTGCCAAAACCTCCAGCGGCATTTGTGCAATCTCCAAAAATTTTCTTGCAATGAATTTCATCAGTGGGAATTTCTCCCATTTCTCCTTCATTAACTAAAACAAAATTAGTTTGTCCTTTTGGCAGCCACTGACAATCTGAACTATAACCAAATGGTTTGCTGCTTCCATACCGCGGTGTGCATTCTATTAAATCATCTACCAATCCATCGCAATCTTGGTCTCTGCCATCTGGTTCAGAAGTGGTAAAAGGAGAATCTTTATAGCAAGTTGGGCAGTTTTCGTCGCAATCTTCTCCTTTCCACCAAAAATAACCATCACCATCGCAATCCATAAACATTGGACAAGGAGGGTCAAGTTCAAGTGTTCCTGGCAAACACGGTGCATATCCTTGGCCAGGCCCCCATGGCTCGCATTCAACAATTCCTGGCTCTTTCCAAATTAAAAGTTCGCCTAAACTATTTTTCGACATATCTTTCAAAGATAGAGGTAAAAAGAGTTTTGCTTCTTGGGGTACTTTCGCAGCTGCCAGAAGTTTTGAAGATTCGGGTTCTTGAGTTAAAACTTCGAATGTTTTCTCGTTTTCTGCGGTTGTGACAATATTTTCTGAAGGAATTTGAGAAGTTGGCGTTTCTGAAATTTCTGTTTTCTTTTCTTTTTGAGGTTTTGGAAGATAAAAGCCGCCAACAAAAAGAAGGAATAAAATTAGAAGAGAAACGAGAAATGATTTTGAGTTTTTCATAGTTTTTATTTTTATTATATAATATTTAGTCAAGACTTTCAATTTTTTTATTTAAAAGGAGCCACTGAGACAAATTTAAATTTTGAGCTCGAATATTTTCTTTTAATTTTAATTCTTGAAAAATGCTTCTTAATTTTTCTTTCGGAATTTTTAAATTTTTATTGAGATTATTTAAAAGCAATTTTCTTGGATGAGCAAAGCCACCTTTTATTATTTTGATTGCTTTTTCTTTTTCATTTTTGCTTAGAAATATTTCCGGCTTTAAGGTTAATTTAATAATACCCGAATCAACTTTTGGTTTTGGCCAGAAATTATTTTTAGAGATAAAACAAACAATTTTTGGTTTGAAAAAAGTTTGGATTAAAACCGCCATAAGATTCATTTTTGGAGGTTGAGCCGTAATTCTTAAAGCCACTTCCTTTTGCACCATTAAAACAATAATTTTCGGTTTTTTTTCTAAATCAATTAAAAGGCGGAAAAGATAAGAAGTAAGATAATAGGGAATATTACCAGCAATCTTGTAATTAGAATTTGGAATTTGTTTGGCGATTGTTTCTTGGAATTCGGAATTTTCTAAGATATTTCTAATATCTCCTTCAACGATTTTTAAATTAGGATTATTTTTAAACCGCTTTTTCAAAAAAACGCAAAAAGAAGGATCTTTTTCAACTGCAATAACCTTTGCTTTGTTTTCTAGAAGGACTTCAGTTAAAGATCCTGTTCCTGGTCCAATTTCAATTACTACCTCTTTTGGTTTTAAATCTAATGCTTTAATGATTTTTTTAAAATAACGGCGATTTTTTAAAAAAACCTGGCCCAATCTTTTTTTCGGTTTTAGGGGTTGACATAGGGTCATAATTTGATAAAATAGATAAAGAGTCTTAAAGGGCTCTTTTTATTAAAGTATACTATTCCTATTTCTAAAAAACAACCGAAAAATGGCCAGATTTTGATAGATTCTTCAATTTCAGTTTTGGGAAAAGTTTATGAGGTATTTAAAGCCTTTTGTTCGTATTTAAGAGGTAAATTTGAAGTTTTAGAAGAACAAAAAGTTCTTCCCTCTTATCTAGGAGAAGGATTAATTATTTTAGCAATAGTTTTTCTTGTTATTGGTGATAATTATTTAAATAAATCAGTAATTTTTTCTAAACAAAATGGCTTTCAAGAAAGAATTAAAGAATCAAGTAGATTGACTGAAAATTCAAAAAGTCTAGCTTTTAAAACTGCTTACGCTTTTTTTGATAATATGAAGGTTGATGGCAGCCAGATTACCTTATCAGAATTTGAAAAAGAAATAGAGGGAGAAAAAAATTATTATTTTGTGATAGAAAATTCCGCCTTATATGCCAATCACTCACCTTTTGGTTTTTATCTTCCTACTATCGCCAGACATGGAATTATTAAATATTTGGTAAAAGAAGGAGACACTCTGGGAAAGATTGCTGCTGATTTTGGGGTTAGTTTGAATACCATTATCTGGGCGAATAATTTAAAATCAGGATCGGTTATAAAACCAAACCAAGAGTTGGTTATTTTACCTGTTTCAGGAGTTCTTCATAAGGTTTTAAAAGGCGAAACTCTTTCTTCAATTGCTAAAAAATATAAAGCAGATTTAAATGAGATTATCGCTTTTAATAATTTAGATGAAAAAAATGAAATAACCATTGGTCAGGAGTTGATTATCCCTAACGGCACTTTAACTTCACCTACGATTGCTTCAACTAGTAGTCTTAAGTCAATGACAGAAGATACTACAAATTTACCCGATTATAAAAATTATTATGCTTATCCAACAAGCGGTGGTTGGAATAAAGGCGTTCTTCATTATTATAATGCGGTAGATATTATTAATTCTTGCGGTTCCCCTATTTATGCTTCAAATGAAGGGATGGTAATAGAAAGCAAAGGAAATGGCGCCTATAATTTAGGTTATGGCAATTTAGTCAAAATACAACATTTAAACGGCACGGTCACAGTTTATGGTCATTTAAACGAAGTTTTGGTAAAAGAAGGTCAGCAAGTGGCTCAGGGACAATTAATAGGAAGAATGGGTAACACCGGCAATTCCAACGGCTGTCATTTGCACTTTGAGGTGAGAGGAGCAAAAAATCCCTTTGTTTTGAAGTAAGAAGATATAATTGATTTATTTAAAACATAAATAGCACTTATTCATTGATTTTCATCTCTACTTTGTATCTTAAGGCTTCGGCTAAATGCTGATATCTAATTTTTTCTGAGTTTTCTAAATCAGCAATTGTCCGGCTGATTTTTAGTAGTCGGTGATACGAACGAGCAGATAAAGCGTATTTGTCAACTGCTTTTTTAAGCAGAGATTCTGATTCTTTGTCTAATTGGCAAAATGTTTCTATTTCAGGAATTCCCATTTCTGCGTTAGTAAAAATATTTCTTTTTTGTTTTTGGTTAATTATCTTAAAACGTTCTTCTTGAAGGTTGCGGCATTGGCTGATCTCTTGTTTGATTTCAAAAAAATTGTCAGTTGAAGGTTTGTTTTTCATTTCTTCAAAAGAAAGGCGATTAACTTCAATAATTAAGTCAATTCTATCCAAAAGAGGGCCAGAAATTTTTTTCCGATAATGAATAATATCAGCGGCAGAACAAGTACATTCTTTTTTTGATTCGCCAAAATAACCGCAAGGACATGGATTCATTGCCGCAATTAAAATAAATTTTGCCGGGAAAACTATCCGGCCTTTAGCCCGAGAAATAGAAACCATCCCTTCTTCTAAAGGCTGCCTTAAACTTTCCAAAACATCGCGTCGGAATTCCGGTAATTCATCTAAAAACAGGACGCCTCGGTGAGCAAGAGTGATTTCTCCTGGTTTTGGCCAAGTGCCACCGCCGACAATGGCGGCTAAAGAAGAAGAATGATGAGGATTACGGAACGGCCTTTTTACGATTAAAAACTGGCTGCTGTTTAAAAGCCCGCTAATGCTATAAATTTTTGTTACCTCAATTGATTCTTCAAAAGAAAGTTCTGGTAAAAGACTCAAGAAGGCTTTGGCTAAAAGAGTTTTACCTGAACCTGGCGGTCCAATCATAAGCAAATTATGTCCGCCAGCAGCTGCAACAGTTAAGGCTCTTTTAGCAAACTCCTGGCCATGAATTTGAGCAAACTCTGGCGGAGTTATGATTTGATTTTCTTGATGTTTTTGAGTTATAAAAGAAAGATTAGAGTTTTCTTTTAAAGTCAATTTTCCTTCTAAAAAAGCAATTACTTCTTTTAAATTGTTTAAGCCAATTATTTTTAGATTTTTTACTCCGGCTAAGGCTTCGAAAGCGTTTTCTTTTGGCAAAATTAAATATTTGAAATTATTTTCTTCTGCCCATAAAGCGATTGGCAGAACTCCTGCAACTGGTTTTAAATTTCCTTCTAAATCAAGTTCGCCAATAAAAATTTTGTTTTCAAAATCAAAGGGGGGAATTTGGTCAGATGCCAGAAGATAGCCAATACCAATTGGCAGGTCATAATAAGAGCCAAATTTTTTTAAGTCAGCCGGTCCTAAGTTAATAGTGATTTTTTTATTTGCTCTTAATGGGGATTTGGCGCCGATATTTTTTATGGCCGCTGAGACTCGTTGCTTTGCTTCTAAAACTGAAGTGTCTGGCAAGCCAACAATATTAAAAGAATGGAGTCCCTCTGAGACATCAACTTCAACTTCTACTTTAAAAACTTCCAAACAAAAAACAGCGGCTGAATAAAGTTTTGCTAACATATTATTCTCCCCGCTGTTTTTTGAAAATTTTAAATTTTTCTATTTTTTAGCCGAGCAACTAATGCAGGTTCTGGCTGCGGGATTAACTTTTAACCTGGCAGTTTCAATTTCTTTACCGCATTTTTCGCATTTGCCAAAACTACTTTCGTTGGTTTTAATTTTATTTAGAGCCTCAGTAACATCTTTAAGTCGAAGTTCTAAAGCGTATTCTAAGGCTAGAAGATTCTCATAGGCATAGACTTCTTGGGCGCTTTCATCTGGGGCAGAAGTATGAACTCCAGCATCAGGAAAACGAGTATCATAGTCTCCTTCTACCTTTTTATCCTTATCAGCAAACTTTAAAAGCTCTTTTTCCAAAAGAGCCTTTTCTTTCTCTAACTTCTTTTTTAATTCTTTTATCACTTCTTTATCCATATTCATCTTCAATATTAGAGGGAAAACCAAAAAAAGTCAACCCTTCACTTGAAAAAGATTGGCTTCGCCAAAAATCACTTGCTAATCTAAAATTATTTTGATAAAATTTTAAAAATTGCGGGTGTCGTATAATGGTCATTATGCGACCTTGCCAAGGTCGAGATGGCGGTTCGATTCCGCTCACCCGCTCAAAAAAAATAACCCCTGTTTTTTAAAAGAAGGGTTATTTTTTTATTTCTTCTATTATTTTTTTTGTTTCTTCAACTATCAAACTATCTAAATCTTTTAAATATTCTTTCAAAAAATTTTCTTTCGCTTTCTCATTGTCTAGAGAAAATATTTCTGCCATTAATGCTTTTCTCTCTTCATCTAAATTTTGATAAGCCCTTGAAAGAGCCCGCTCCAGGATTACATCATATAAAGCCTTAATTGTTTCTTGTAATTCTGGAGGAAAAAGTTTTAAAAAATTTTGGTCCATTTATTTTTAATTATATTTTAGAACTATTTAATAATTTGACATTTTTATTTTTTTTGCTGAATGCCGGCTTTGGTAATCGCTTCTCCTACCTTTATTTCTCCCAAAAGTACTAAAACAAGAAAAAGCAACAAGCCATAACCAGCTAAGCCAGCCGCTTTTTCTAAAATGCTTTCTTTCTTTTTTAGATACTCTTTGGCGTTTTTAACTGCCTCTGGTTGGGAAACAACTTGTTCTTTTTTAATCACTTCTTGGGCTTTATTTTTTAATTGCTCTAATTGTTTTTTGCCTTCTGGCTGGTTTATTTTATCTGAAATTTCTGAAGCGCAAACAGCCACTAATTCTGCTTTTTCTGGGTCTTCTGCCATCATCGAGGAGATTAAACTTTCGTAATATTCTAATTTTAGAGGAAGTTTTGGCAAAACTCCTAATTCTTTTTTTGTTTTCGCAAATAACTCAAGTCTTTGTTTATCTGTCATTTCTTCAATCTGTCTTAGTTTTGGTCCAGTTGTTCTTTGAATATTTTGATTTTCAATTTGCTGATACAGTGCCTGGATTCCCTCTTTATATGGTACTCCTTCCATTGCTAAAATCTCGCAGACTTGTTTTAAAGTTCTGTCCCTTTGGCCAAGTAATTTTAAAAGAGTAGATGTTTCTTCAGCAAACCATTTGTCAATTTTATCTGGTTCTTCTATTTTTTCGGCCGGATAAAGAAGAAAATCTTTATATTTTCCAGCAACTTTATAATAATAACTTTCATCTTTTAGCCACTCATTTATAAAACTTGAAATTGCTTTGGTTTTTTCTTCATTTGATTTTTCCCAAAATTTATACTGAAAAGCCATTTCTTGAGCAACTTGCTGGGCTAATTTTTCTTTTCGATAATTAAAAGTTGAAACTGT
>DAOSBJ010000001.1:38149-59344 GCA_035360795.1 Minisyncoccota bacterium | reverse complement strand
CAAGCCGAAGGCTTTAATTGTTCCTCACGCTGGCTATATTTATTCAGGACCGATTGCTGCTTATGGATATAAAGCAGTTTCTTTTTTTGACTATAAAAAGATTCTTCTTTTAGGACCAAGCCATAATTTTTCTTTTTACGGGATAGCAGTTTCTCCTTTCTTGAAGTGGCTCACGCCCTTGAAAGAGACAGATTGTTTAACTTTAAAAGATTTCCCTTTCTTAAAAGAAAATAAATTTATTCAGGAGTCTTTAGAGATTCATGAGCCAGAACACTCATTAGAAGTTCAGTTGCCATTTTTACAAACTATTTTTAAAGATTTTGTAATCTTTCCATTGATAGTAGGCGATTTAGAAGTTGAGGAAGGAAAAAAGATATTGACTTCAATTTTAGATGAAGAATCGCTTTTGGTCGTTAGTTCTGATTTGAGTCATTATTTGCCATTTAATGAAGCCTTGAAACAGGATAAAGTAACACTTGATGCAATTTTGGATTTGGATTTGGAAAGATTTCTAAATTATGGCGAGGCTTGCGGCAAAATTCCCATCTCTTTTCTAATCGCTTTAGCAAAAGAAAAAAATTGGTTCCCAAAACTTTTAAAAGCCGCCAATTCAGGAGAAACCCAAGGAGGAAGAGACCAAGTAGTTGGTTATGCCAGTGTTGTTTTTATTTAAAGAAAGAGTAAAATAAATTAGAAATATGACTAAAGAGGAGAAACAATATCTTTTAGAGATTAGCCGCCGGACATTAGAAAAATACTTAAAAGAAAAAAGTATTTTAGTTTTAGAAGAAGACAATTTTAAATTTCCCTTGCTTAAAGAGAAGAGAGGAGTTTTTGTGACGTTGACAAAAAATGGCGAGTTGCGGGGATGTATCGGGAACCTTACTGCTGATAAACCAGTTTATCAGGCGATAATTGAAAACAGTTTGGCTTCTGCTCTTTTCGATCCCCGTTTTCCTCCTCTTGACAAGGATGAACTCCAAGATATCACAATTGAAATTTCTATTTTGAGCGAATTAAAGCCTCTTCCTTCTTATAATGATGTAAATGAATTAATTAAATATTTAGAAAAGAAAAAACCTGGTTTAGTAATAAAAAAGGGATTGAACGAAGCCACTTTTTTACCCCAAGTTTGGGAAGAATTAAAAACACCCGAAGAATTTTTATCGCAGTTATGTTTAAAAGCAGGACTGGAACCTTACGTTTGGAAAAATTTAGATATAACAATGTTTGAATACAAAGTAGAAAAAGCCAAAGAAGAACGCTAAGGGGAAAATAGATAAGGAGATATCATTTCCCTTAATTTATCTGGTTCAATTCCTGGACAGGCAGTTGGAATTAATCTAATATCTAATTCTTTATGCCCTTTAATAAATTTGTCGCTCCACTCGCGACCAGATAAATCTGGTTTTTTTAAATAAAATTCTTTGTTTAGAAAGTTCCATTTATATTCTTTTTTAAGATAAAGAATTAATTTTATTAAAGAATCTTCCATTTCTTTAGTTAAAACATCGTGGCCTTTTCTAAAGTCCCCCATTAAGGCAATTCCAATAGAGCCTTCGTTATGATAATAAGTATGAGCGCCGATAGAATATTTTCCTCCCAAACTCCCTTCAAAAATTCTACCCTCACCATCAATTAAAAAATGATAGCCAATATCGCGCCATCTCCTTTGAATGGCGTGAAGTAAATAAATTCTTTGAATTTCTCTGATACTATCATTTAAATCAAGAGTGAACTTTCCGGCAGTATGATGAATAATAATTTCTTCCACCGGTAAATACTCATAGTTAATGCCATTTTCTTTTTCCTCTGTCTGACGAAAAAGGTTATTGTAATTTTGGAAATTGTTCTGATAGTTTATTAAAAGCCCTCTTGCTTTAAGGTATTCTTCCTCTGAAAATGTATTCTCCGGGTCATATTCCTTAAGCGAACAGGTTATTTTCTGACAAAGAGTATTAATATAATCCGGATTAGCGAAATTATTATTAGCGCCCCACTCCTCACGGCTAATAATTTTTAAATTATCATCGCCCAGTAACCTTTGGCCATAAGTTTGGTAGAAATCTGCTAAATTAATATGAGAAGGAATTTCTAAAGAAGATGATGGTTGGTTTATTTCGGGTGGGCTTGAAAGATCTTCCTGGGGCAAGTAACTGATAGTGTTATTCGATTTGAGAGATGAAAAAAATAGGGCAAAGGAAGCCAGCGCTGTCAAAGCAATAAATATATAAAGATATTTTTTAAAAGTTGGCATGTTAATTGAAGATTCTACCAATGACCCCTCTGTTTCCTTTGAGGAAGTCACTGGCTTTGATGATTTTTTTCCCTTCGGGTTTAATTTCTTCGATTAGATAAAAACCTTTACCGCATTTAACCGCCATTTTTTGATTAAATTCAAAAATTTCTCCTGGTTTTTTGTTTATCCTAATATCACTATCATTAAAACAGTTACCTTTGATAATTTTAAAGATTTTGTTATTTAAAAGAGTATAAGTGCCGGGATTAGGATTTAAAGCTCTTACTTTTCTGTCAATCGCAAGGGCATCTTCGGACCAATTTATTTTTTCGTCTTCTTTTGTAATTTTGTGGCAGTAAGTAGCCTGGGAGTCATCTTGAGCAATTGCCACTATTTCACCTTTAAGATATTTTTCTAAGTTTTCAACAATTAGATTAACTCCACCTTCAGCTAATTTTTGAGAAAGTTCTAAAAAATTAACGGTTGAAATATCAACTTCAACTTTTTTTTGAGCAATAATCGGGCCATGATCTATTTTTTCATCCATTAAAAACAAAGAAACTCCTGTTTCTGGTTCGTTATTTAAAATTGCGGTTTGAATTGGAGTAGCGCCCCGTAATTTAGGAAGAAGGGAAGGATGAAGGTTTAAGAATCCTTTTGGAAACATTTGAAGGAGGGTTAAGGGAATGATTTTTCCATAAGCTGAAAGCAGGGCAAAATCAGTTTTTAAATTTTTGATTTGATTTAAAAAACTTTCTTCGTTCAGATTAGAGGGAGTGGCGACTAAAATATTTTCTTTAAGAGCGAGTTCTTCTACTACTGAAATCAAAAGTTTTTTGTTTTTTGATTGAGGTTTTCTTTCCGGCGCCACCACTAATAAAGGTTTAAATCCTTTTTGAATTAAACCCTCCAATATCATTTTTGAGAAATTGTTCGAGCCAAAAAAAATAAAATTCATATCAATTTTTAAATTTAACCTTTTGCTTTTTTGGTGACGATCGTCACCAAAAAAGCATTTTTAGAGAAAGAGTAAAACTATCAAAAAGAATATCCTCGGTTTTCTTTACGAATATTTTTTGCTTTATCAGTAAAAAGGATTCCATTTAAATGGTCTATTTCGTGTTGAATTACTCTAGATAAAAGTCCAAAAACTTTTAATTTTATTTTTTTTCCTTCTTCGTTTTTAGTTTGAAGAATAATTGTTTTTGGTCTTTCAACTTCGCCATAAGTATTAGGTAAACTTAAACATCCTTCCTCTAAAACATCTGTCTGTTTAGAATATTTTTTAATCTCGGGATTAATAAAGATTTTGAATTCATCATTGACCCGGCAAACAATAATTCTCTTTGGGACGCCAATTTGAACAGCCGCCAGCCCAAGGGCATTTTCTTTTACGATTATTCGTTTCATTTGCTCAATTAAATCATAGACTTCTTTGGTGAAGTGTTCTACCTCTTTGCTTTTTTGCCGCAAAATTGGATTTTTTTCTCCAGTAATTATCGTTATCATTTTACTATTCTCCACTCAATATCTTTTGTTTTGCCCGCAAACTCGAGCCATTCCCCATTGTCATCAATTACATACCATTTTTTTCTTGTTTCGGAAAAGACCATTGGCTTACCTTGAAAGTAGGGTTTTTTCACAATTTCTTTTGGTTTTAGTCTGTCAATCTCTAGCCATTTTTTAAAAACAGTTTCAATGGCATAATCTAAATTTCTTGATTGCGCCCATTCGGCAACTTTTTTGATTGCTTGTTTTGCTTTTTCAACTGAGCCGGCCAAAACTATCAATTCCTTTGCCGGTTTGGTGAAGCGGGAATAGATTATTTTTTTCTTCCGACTATCTTTTTTTAATTGTTCCAAAGACACTCCTTTGGTTTGGAAATAATAAGTAATTACCTCCCGAATGGCGGTTTTTTCTTTTAGTTCTTCGTAATATTTAATTTTTCCCTTGTCTAAATACTCGCTTATTTTTTGAGCAATACTTTTTCCCACCCCTTTAATATCCTCTAATGCTTTCTTGCCACCTTTTTTATAAATATCTAAAATATCTTCATTTAAATTTTCGATTGAAGTTGCCGCTCTAAGGTAAGCCTTTGGCTTAAAAGGAATACTGTTAATTTCTAATAGATAACTAATATCTTTTAAAATTTGGGCTATTTTTTGATTTCTTTTTGTCATTTTAAAAATTAAAGATTTTCAGTTCGCTATATTGAGCGCCAGTTGGTTTTAAATGGCTTTCCATTAGAACTAAAGAATTGGCCAAAAATTTTAGCTTGACTTTCTTTTGAATATCTTGAGCAGGAGGTAAAGGAATCTTATTGTCTTTTTTAATTCTTGCAACCGTAATGTGAACTTTAAAATCTCGTTTCTCTTTATTAAATAATATTTTATTTTTTTCTAATTCCTGCTCTAAATCTTTTTTTAGCGACAAAATTTCGGCTGGTGCCTTTCCTTCCAGCCAGATTAAACGCGGAGATTTAGGATTGGGTCCATAATTAAAAAAATCAAATTGAATTTCAAAGGGTTTGTATTTCTGGCTTAGGTCTTTTAAAATCTCTATAATTTTTGGCATTTCTTCTTTTTTTGTATAGCCAAGAAAGGTGATTGTCAAATGCAAATTCTCTGTCTCTGTAACTCTGAAAGTCGGATGTTTAAGATTAGCCTCTTGATAGTTTTCTATTGCTTCAAGGACTTTAAGAGAGGGTTTTATAGCGATAAACAATCTTTGGTATGTCATATTTTCAATTCATTTTATTTTACCTCAAAAAATGAATTTTTTCCAGCAGTTGATTTTGACACTTTTTAATTTTGGCGCTATAATAGAAAAATGAAAAAGACAGTTAAAAAAGTTCTTCTTATTATTTTAATCCCTCTTTTAATTTTGGGGGCTTTTCTTTTTGGTTTTATTAAAGGAAGCGAGTGGGGCTGGAAAGCGAATCTTCCTTCGCCATTTGAAAAGATTATAAATAAAGAACCGCCAAAAGAATTACCAGCAGGTGATATGTCTTTATTTTGGGATACTTGGCAAGTAATTTTAGATAAATATGTAGAAAGAGATAAATTAAATACTAAAGAGATGATAGAAGGGGCAGCAAGCGGCTTGGTTCAGTCGCTAAAAGACCCTTATTCTGAATTTTTTAATGCTTCTAGTTCTCAATATTTAGCTGAAGAATTAAGCGGCGAATTTTGCGGGGTAGGAATGGAAATAGACAAAAGAGACGGCTTTTTAATTGTCTTAACTCCTTTGCCAAATACGCCAGCCTCAAAAGCAGGTTTAATGCCATTTGATAAAATTTTGCAAATCAATGATCAAGATACCTCTAATCTAACTCCATCTGAAGCAGCCCAACTCATTCGTGGCCCAGAAGGCACAGAGGTAAAACTGTTAATTTATCGACCAAGTTGGGATAGAGCAAAAGTTTTTGACATTAAAAGAGAAAAAATTGTTGTTCCTTCTTTAAAATGGCAAATGATAAATAATGATATTGGTTATTTAAGAATCTATAATTTTAATCAGCCATTATTTAATACTTTCTATCAAACTGCCTTAAAAATTTCTTTTAATAAACCAAAGGGTTTGATTATAGATTTAAGAAATAACCCCGGCGGTTATTTAGAGGCGGTGATTGATGTTGGCGGTTGGTTTTTGAATAAAGGAGAGATACTTTTAAAGGAAGATTTGGGTAATGGCGAAGTTAAGCTTCATCGCTCCCCAGGACCTGGTTCGTTAGGGGATTTAAAAATGGTAGTTTTGATAAATGAAGGCACGGCTTCAGCGTCGGAAATTTTGGCAGGGGCCTTAAGAGATAATTTAAATACAAAATTAGTGGGAACAAAAAGTTATGGTAAAGGTTCGGTTCAAGAATTAGTGGCTTTGAAAGATGGAAATATGGTAAAGATTACCATCAGCCGGTGGTTGACTCCTAATGGCACCCAGATTGAAAATAATGGTCTTAAGCCTGATATTGAAGTTAAAAATGAAGAAGAATTAGGCTCTTATTTAGATTTAGATTTAACGAAAGACGCCCAACTTCAAAAAGCAATGGAGATTTTAAACGAGGAATTGAAGTAGAAGAAATGATAATTTAAAATTCAAAATTATTTAATTCATTTTACATTTTCATTTTGCATTTTGAGATTTGATTTTTGAACTTAGCGAGTTTTAATAAATCTATGAAAATAATTCTTCTAAAAGATATAAGCGGATTGGGAAATAAAGGAGAGGTTAAAGAAGTAAAGAATGGCTACGCTTTATATTTATTTAAAAACAAATTAGCAGAACTAGCGAATGAAAAAACCTTACAGAAAATAAGATTGGAAAATGAGAAAAAAATTGAAGAGGAAAATAAAAGAAAAAGCGAAAATAAAAATACAATTCAAAAATTAGAAAAAATTATTCTGGAGATACCTTTGAAATTTTCCAAAAAGGGCGCAGAGTCTTATGAATCTATTAGGACAGATAGGATTTTAGAAGAATTAAAAAAACAGGGGATAGAACTTTCATTAAAAAATATTGTTTTAGAAAAACCCCTCAAAGAAGAGGGATTTTACGAGGTACCGATAGTTTTTTCCGAAGATATTAAAGGAATCCTTAAAATTAGAATAACTGCAATTAGGGAGGAGGAATCACATTAACGACAGAAACTTTCTTTTTTTTGCCGACAAAACTATATTTTCTTTTCTCTTCAAATTTGACAATTCCTTCTTTGATAGCGTAAATAGTATCATCTTTGGAGATTCTCGTATTTTTTCCGGGATACCATTTTGTGCCACGTTGTTTAATTAAAACATTACCTGGTTTAACCAGTTCGCCATCAAATTTTTTGACCCCCAATCTTTTTGCAGTAGAATCTCTACCCAACCTTGTGGAACCGCCTGATTTAGTATGAGCCATAATGTTAACTAATTTTTAATTTTTTAATTTTTAATTTGTAAAATTTTATGAAACCCCACCGTTTTTCTATTTTAGCAAAATTTTTTCTTTTTGTCAAAAAATATTATCTTTTTTTAATAAGCGGCTTTTTTGTTTTGAGTTTTGTTTTTGCTTTGGGAATGATTGTTGGCGGAAAACTTTTGCAAAGGCCGCCTTTAATCATTGAAAAAGATTTATTAATTAATTTAGAAGAACAACCATTGGCAGGGGATAGTAAAAAAAATAATAATCAAGAAAGCGGCTATGTTGCTAGTTCTAAAGGCAAATATTATTACCCAGTAGATTGTCCCTTGGCAAAAAACTTGAGTGAAAAGAACAAAATTTACTTTCAAACTAAAAAAGAAGCCGAAGAGAGGGGATATGTATATAACTCAAGATGCGATTAATGTTGAAATTCTTCTTTAAATTCTTCTTTTGGTTTGTTGTTTGTTTCTAAATAGCGGTATCTCTTTTCAATATTTTTCGCTTTTTCTATTTCCTCGCGATAAGGAGCTGGGATTTCCTTTAATACTTTTTCCAATTTTTCTGGTTCTATTTCCAGAACTTCTTCCCATTTACCCAATGGTTCTAAGATTTTTTTGACTTTTTCAAAATCGTAAGAAACTTTATTTATCACGCTTTGGCTAAAATAGCCATTCTTTCCATAAACTCTTTTTAATCCCTTTTTAAGGGAGTAAACATCAATTAGGGTTTTTATTTCTTTTAATTGTTCTTTTATTTCTCCTTCTTTTTCTTTTAAAGCAAAATATTCATCAATTTTTTCTTCAACCTCTATTTCATTTAAATCTTTCTGATTTTTTTCTTCAAAAAGATGCCGCCAGACAGGGCAAATGGATTTATAGCCGCACCAATGGCAGAAAGCAGATGGTTTTGGTTCAAAAGAACTGTTTTGAATTTGATGAATTAAATCTATTACTTTTTCTTCGGCTTTTTTGATATCTTCCTCAGTTCTTTGACTTTCCATTTTTTCGTTAAATTTTAGAAAATACAGGCTAAATTTCATCTTGTCATACTCGATTTTTGGCCAGCGATGTTTTAAACCAATAGCATAAATTGACAATTGAAGATTTTTATCCAAGTCTTCTTTTGAAGACATTCTTTTTGATGATTTATAATCAATGACCTCTAAGGTGCCATCTTCCAATTTATCAACTCTGTCAACAATACCGGTTAAAATATGAAGCCCGCCCGGCTTTTGGGGCTTTTCATCAATTACCGCTTCAAATTTAGTTTCCAAATCTAAAATAATGGATTTGACTGGAAAATTTGTTTTGTAATAATTTCTTAGAATTCTTAGCCCTTCTTCAAAATAATCTTTTTCTTCCATTTCATTAGTCCATTTATAGCCTTCGCTTTCTTTTGGCCAATGCTTGTAATAATAGTCAATCAATTCTTCCAGAGTGGGGAAGTGAGGGTCTTTTTCGTAAAACCATTTTAAAACTTGGTGAAGATAATTGCCAAAAACTTGTTCTTTAGTTTTTGGCTCTTTAATTTTATCAATCTGGTTGAATTTATACTTTAAAGGGCAAGTTTGAAAAGATTCGAGCGCTGAGTAGGAAATACGCATAATAATAATTCAAAATTCAAAATTCAAAAGTCAAAATTATAATTTAAAATTCAAAATTAAGATAGTTTATCATTTTTTCGAGATTTTTACAACCAAAGTTTCTATTTGACAATAAAAGAAAAGTATGAGATAATAAAATGTCAGTTTGAACCTTGAAAAATTTTTTATAGATTTTAACCTGCCCCAAGAGGGTAGGAGAAAGGAGGCAGAAATGCCGAAAGTTGTTTATGAGTTGAAAAATGGGAGATTTATGTTGCTTCCGGGTAATTATATCAATCCGGAAGCCGCAGATTCAGAACTAGATGGTTTTTATAGTCTTGTTGACTGGTATCTTCAAAAAATTACTACAAAACATTTTGTGTTGCTTTTTCCGTATTTAGGATTATGGCCGACTGTCGATCGCATGAGTTCTTTGTCTGTTGATTATTTCAAAGTTACCGAAATTCCGTCCGAAATTCTAAATGATACAAAGGTAGTTTTCTGGCCAAAAGAGATTTCTAATTGTAGTCTGCGTAGAGCTAAAGATGTGGTAATAGGTAAAGAAAAAACTACAACAGTTTCATACTTACAGGAAGTAAAGGACTATATTCTCAATTCCTATTCAGGGCCTCATTTAGATTATTGTTTTTATATTTTGGCAGCAGATATTCATTTTGAGAGGGTAAAAAGAGATTTCATATTAGTAATGAAACAGATTAAGAGCCATCGCATCTTGTTTGTCCCGTTTATTGTTAAAACTACTGGTTCTAATCGTTCAAAGTTTGCTCACAGAGAGAAATTAATTTTATTACTTTCTTCACTATATCCATCTTTGTATATGTGGTCTTCATTAAAAAAGGGAGGACTGAAATGAAAAAAAATATTTATCGAATTCCCGTAGAAATAAAATCGAAAGAAAATAATCCTTTACAAATTTCAATTAGTTATAATTTAAGAGTGGTTGCTGAAAATAGGAAGATAGCAATAGGAATAGCAAATAGTCAAGCGGAAAAGTTATTTTATAAGAACTTCCCTTCGTATACACCAAAAATTAAGATAGATACAGAAAATATTAAAGTTGTGGCTAATACTAGTAAAGAGATAAAGACTAAAAAGAGACTACCAAGAGAACCACGCTTACCATTTGAAGAAAAATTTGAAGAAAAGATTAAATTATTAGATACGAGGATAAGACGAGTGGGCAATACAGAAATAAAGCACAAAGTCATAGAATATGGGGAATTTTTACTATTTCTTTTAGCTAATGAAGAAGCTTCTTTTAATAAAAGAGAAGAGAAGTTGATAATCACCGGCTACGAAAATAGGAAACCTGTTTATGTCAAAATTTTGACCCAAAATGCTGATGGGGTACCAGTTTTAATCAGATGGGACGTGGAAAAGGGAAAATTAGTTTCCTCAATAGAATTTATTGAGGGATATCAGAATTATAATAGTTATATTGGAGAAAATGAATATAGAAAAACGAGTAATATAGCGAGACAAAAATTGAAGTATTTATTAGAAAAGGAGGTGAAAAATGAGAAAGAAGATTAAAGATGAAGAG
Source organism: Minisyncoccota bacterium (assembly GCA_035360795.1). Classification (GTDB taxonomy): domain Bacteria; phylum Patescibacteriota; class Minisyncoccia; order UBA6257; family UBA6257; genus DAOOKJ01. Next base: position 49,060 of record DAOSBJ010000001.1, on the reverse strand, counting down.
TTAAACGTTATTGGCTCCATTCCTTATAGTACTAATATTTTTGACGCAGATTTTGGGATTAGTTCGAAAGGTGAAATTTTAGAACTTTCAAAAAGTGCCCAGCAAAGAGGGCTAATAGTTGTCAAGAGAAGAATCAGAAATCTTGAAGCCGGCATTAGAATGTATCTGATTCACATTCTAAGTAGATATCTTGAAACTTTGAGAAGTATTCAAGGAACAGAAGTAGAATTTTTAGGGCAGTTGGAAGAGATAGATTTATGGAAAAAGAAACTTAGTGAAACTCTAAATATTTTGAAAAAACAATCTCCCGTTAAAGATTTAGAGAAAATAATAGAAGAGGTAGAAAAAGATAAAGAAAAAAAACTGGATATTCTACTTAAAGAAAGAAAGAAGAAGGACATTAATATAGGAAAATGGGCGTTGAGGAAAGCAAAAATTTTGCTCCAAGAGAAAAAAAGAATAAAAGAAATTTTAGAATTTCTTTTTGTTGAGTTTTTAAAACTATATAATATTGTTAAAGAGACCCCCCATATTAATTCTTTGTTCACAGAATTTATTTTCGGCGAAAGTTATCAGAATTTAAAGGGAGAGAAGTTAAATTCTATTAAGGAGCACTTTTTGGATTATCCTGATGATTTAAAGAAGATAAAAGAGATAAGAAAACTTCTATCAAAATTAGAAAAGGAGGATAAAGATTTTAAATTTAAAAAGATAGTTAAAGAAATAATAGATAAGATGACACCACTTATAGAAGGGCCACTCGAATATGCCATTGGTAAAGAAAAATTTGTTATTGAAAGGGGGGTGGTAAAATGCCAAAAATAGAAAATATTGAAACTATAGTAGAATTTAGCCAGGTGGGTTTTCCAATTTCTGTTACTTTCGTATTACCAAATGGAAAAGAAATCACTTTTGTCCCAGCGAGAAAGATTATAGATGGCATTAATACAGAAACAGTAAAAAAGATAAATGACTTTTTTCTAGAAGATGATGATCTGTTTTATGAATTAAAAAGGAAAGGGAAAAATTTATTGATATTTAATCCTCCTGAAGCTTCTTGGCTTAAATGTCTTTATTGTGATAAAATTCCTCAGGAGCTTCTAGATATAATGAAAGCAAGAAAACTGAAAGAGATGATAGGAAGAGTTGTTCAGTGCCCTTATTGTAAACGTTTCTACAAAATTCCCACCCCGCCAGCTTCTTTTCTGAAATATAATTTAATATAAACCGAAACATAAACCGGGTAAAAAGGAGGTGAATAATTTGCCCGGTTTTTTTTATTTTCTACCTTAATTTTTCGCCGCTATGGTATTTTTTATGAATATCTCTGAGTTGTTTAGAGGTAATATGAGTGTAAATTTGGGTGGTAGCAATGTTTTTATGACCTAAAAACTCTTGAACTAATCTTAAATCAACTCCTTGGGTTAATAAATCTGTCGCGAAAGAATGTCTTATCGTGTGGGGGCTTGCAGGGATAGAGATTCCGGCTTTAATAACATATTTTCTGACAATATTTTCTATTGAACGTTGGGTTAATCTATCTAATGGCTTTGGGCCTTTGTAATTTATAAACAAAGCATTGTTTTTATCTTTTCTGGTGTCTAAATAATCTTTTAAACTCTTTAAAGCGCGTGGAGATAAATAGACCGGCCTAATTCTTCCTCCTTTACCTATGATATTAATTTCTAAATCTTCGTTTAGGTTTTCTATTTTAATTTGGTCGCGATTTAAACTAACAAGTTCTGAAACACGAAGTCCTGTTGAAAACAAAACTTCTAAAATTGCTTTGTCTCGCAAACCGCTCTCGTTAGATAAATCAGGAGTATCTAATAATTTTTTAATTTGTTCTAAATTAAGAAATTTAATGCTTTTTTCTTTTTTCTCTTTAAATAATTTTATTTTTTCCGCTGGTAAACTTTGAATATCCCTATCAGCAAAATAATTTAAAAGGCTTCTTAAAGCAATTAGATAATAATTAATGGAAGTCCTCTTTAATGGCTCTTTTTTATTTTTGTTATATATTTGAGATAAATAAACTCTGTATTTCCACAGATGGTCAGTGGTTAATTCATAGGGCTTCAAGTTTTCTAAATTGTTCTTTTTGAGCCAGTCTACAAATTTATTAATAAACCGCGAATAGGTGATTTGGCTGTTATGTGAAAGGCCTTTTTCAATATCTAAATATTCAAAAAATTCATCTATTAAACTTATTATTGTTTCGTTAGTTTTTTTCATTGCTATTTTTTAATTTTAAGAAAATAATTAATATTTTAAGAAATTTAATAAAAAGATGGGGAAGAATGAACTAAAAAGAGGAGTAAGAGAATGCTTTTAGTTTATTATGGCTAATTTCGCTAAAGGTATATTATGCGAAGTTGACTATCTTAATTATACAGGCAAAATTTTACCTGTCAAGCACTCTCCCCTATAAATGAATAAACGACATCAGATGTCGCTTATCCATTATTATTTGACAAGAAATTTGAGGAGTTTGACGATTGCTTCCAGAACCACGATAAGAATTTGGCCTATTCCTTTTAATAGGGCTAGAAAATGACTAATTATCCCCTGAAAAAACACTTGATTGACTATTTGATCCAACCCCTTTAAGAGATTGATGACAAATTCACTGATTTGAGTGGTAAATTGTTCCCAGCCCATATAATTAAAAATTAAAATTAAGACACTAAATTTATTGGAGAACCTTTTAGAAAATTGTTTATATTCTCAATTGAAGTGGCTAAAAGATTTTGAAGCGCTTCTTCAGTATTAAAGGCATTATGAGGAGAAACAATAACATTGTCCAAATCAATAAAAATAATATTTAAAAGCATATTTTTTAATTTTTCCGGCTCCTTGATTGCTTCTTTTGATAAAAGTTCTTGGTCCTCTTTGATTAAACTTTCTTCCTCCAAAACATCTAAAGCCGCGCCTGCAATCTCTTTTGATTTTAGAGATTGAAACAGGGCTTCGGTTTCAATTATTCCGCCTCGGCTAGTATTAATTATATAAGCGCCTTTTTTAACTAAAGAGATATTATCTTTATTTAAGAGATGATGAGTTTCGCTGGTATAAGGAATATGAAAAGTAATGACATCAGAATTTTTTAAAAGTTCTTCAAAAGAAACATATTTAAAACCTAAATTTTGCGCCAAGCTTTCATTTGGATATTTATCATAAGCCAAAACTTTCATTTCAAAACCTTTAGCAATTTTGATGACATTAGTGCCAATTCTACCAGTGCCAACTACGCCAATTGTTTTTGAATAAAGTTCTTTGCCTGTTAAATTCTCAACATTAAAAATTCCGCTTTCTCTTACCCGATGATAAGCATCATAAATTTTTCTTATTAGACATAATAAGAGGCCAAAAGTATATTCAGCAACCGTATGGCTTCCATAACTTGGCACATACGCCACTTTAATTCCTCTCTCTTTACAATAATTTATATCAATATGGTCATAGCCAGTTGAACGAGTGGAAATTAATCTTAAATTTGGAAGTTTATCGATGATTTGACTGGTAAATTGAGAACTAATAAAAGTGGAGATGACTTTGTAATCGGCAAATTTCTCCACATTTTCTTCATTTAAAGATTCGCTGTATAAATCAGCGATTTCCAAAAATTCGGGAAAAGATTTTAGATATTCCTTTTCCCAATCAGAGGTTTCCAAAAAAGCAACCGGTTTCATAGTAAAAAATTAATATTGAGAATAAAATATCAAAAATTAAAAATACTTTTTTATCTTTTATATTTGATATTTTATTTATTATTTAAGATGCTAATTACCCTCTTATATTTTACCACTCTTTCAGGATTTTGTGGAGAGCCAGATTTAAGTCCATAGGCTCGGGTGGCAATAGCTAAATCCGCAATAAAATCATCAGTTGTTTCTGCGCTTCGATGCGAAATAATCGCTTTAATCCCCTTTCGGTGCGCTAAACCAATAGTTTGGAGGGTTTCAGTTATCGTCCCGATTTGAGTTGGTTTAATAATAATACCGGAAATAGCATCGTTTTGCGCCGCTTGATTTAAAATTTGAGAATTTGTCACTGTTAAATCGTCTCCAATTATAAGAGTCCTCTCCCCTATTTTTTGTTTTAGGTTTTTAAAACTTTCAAAATCGTTTTCTTCGAAAGGGTCTTCTAAAGAAAAAAGATTATATTTTTTATTTAAATCAAGATAAGTCTCCAACAGTTCTTGAGAACTTAAAGTTCTCGATGGCGCCAAATGATAAGTTTCCTCCTCTTTATGGTAAAAAGAAGAAGCAGCAACATCTAAGCCAAAACTAATTTCAATTTCCGAATTCATTTTGCTTTTAATTTCTTTAAATATTTTTAGAGGTTCTTCGTAATCATTTGAGGGAATTAAAACCCCTCCTTCATCTCCGAAATTGCACTGAGAATAATTTTGAATAATGTGAATTTTAAGATTCTGGAGAAATTCTATTGCCAAAGATAAAGATTTTTGAGGACTATTTGTCTGGGGAATAATTAAGTATTCTTGAATATAGGGACCGTAAGGAGCGTGTTTGCCGCCGTTTAAAAGATTGAAAAAAAATAAAGGCGGAGAGAAAGTTAAAGTTTTTTCAAGCGCTGGGTTTAAAATGAAAAACTCTTCCTCCAAAGTTTGCCACAATTCTTTTTGTTTATACAGGGATAAAAATCTGGCAAAAGTTTGGGAAAGAACTAAAGTTAAATTTCCGCCTAAATTTTGTTTGTTTTTTGTTTGGTCTAAATCAATTAAAAAATTGTCAAAATCAAATAAAGAGTTAAAAGATTGGTTTAAAATTTTTGGTTTTATTTTTTCAAAATTCATTAGGACTTTTTCTATTGATACTACTGCTGCTTCTTTGTCTCCTCTGCTTTTGCCTTTAGGAATGCTGGAACAAGCAGAAATATTTTCAGTTGTCATTACTGCTTTCAAAGTGTCCCCTCCTTTTGAATCTTTGATAATATTCAATTGGATATCCTCAATTTTTGGCATAAAAAGAGTTAAAGGAGAACTGTTCTCCTTTACTTTTGATGTTTTGAGAGGTGTAGAATTGTTTTTATGACCGTGTCTGGATTTAAAGAAATGGCAGTAATCCCCTCTTTAACCAGAAATTCGGCAAATTCTGGATAATCTGAAGGCGCTTGGCCGCAAATTCCCACATATTTTCCTCTTTTTTTGCAGGCGCTAATTATCTCTTTAATCATTTTTTTGACCGCTTCATTGTTTTCATTGCCAATTTTTGCCAATTCCGCATTATCGCGGTCAATCCCTAAAACTAACTGAGACAGGTCATTTGAACCAATACTTACGCCGTCAAAAATATCTAAGAATTCATTAATTAAAATTGCATTAGAAGGAATTTCCGCCATCACATAAATTTTTGTTTTCGGAAGATATTTTCGAATAATTTCTTTCACTTTTTTACCTTCTTCAAGCGTTCGGCAAAAAGGCACCATTACACTAATATTTGTTAAACCCAATTCTTCAATCGCTCTTTTCATTGCTAAACATTCCATTTCAAAGGCTGGCTTGAAATCTTTATCATAATAACGAGAGGCGCCTCTCCAGCCCAACATTGGGTTTTCTTCTTGAGGTTCAAATAATTGGCCGCCAACCAGTTGTCGATATTCATTTGTTTTAAAGTCAGAAAATCTGACAATTACCTCTTTTGGATAAAAGGCGGCCGCAATTTGTGCAATTCCTTCACCTAATTCTTTAATAAAGTATTCTTTTTTATTTTTATGTTCAACTGTTAATTGTGAAATAAGATTTTTTAATTTTTTGTCTTTGAGTTTATTGAAGTAATACAAAGCCAAAGGATGAATTTTTATTTTTTCCGCAATAATAAATTCTTCGCGAGCCAAGCCAACTCCGTCATTAGGAATAAATGAGGTTTGAAAGGCGATATCTGGGGCACCGATATTAATTGAAATTTTTGTTTTTAGTTTGGGAATTTTTTCTAATTTATAAGTTAAAACTTTGAAAGGGATTTTTCCCAAATAAACTTTTCCTTCGGCGCCGCTGCTACAATCAACTGTTATTTCTTGGCCAGTTTTTAGAATTTTCGAGGCTTTTTTTGTACCAACAATGCAAGGAATTCCTAATTCTCGAGAAACAATAGCAGAATGGCATGTTTTCCCGCCTTTGTCAGTGACAATGGCTGAAGCCAGAGGCATTGCTGAAGTCCAATCTGGGTCAGTCATTTTTGTCACTAAAACTTCTCCCTTTTGTAGTTTTGAGAGTTCCTTAATTGATTTAATCACTCTTGCTTTTCCATTGCCAACTTTATTGCCTATTGCAATTCCTGCAAGAATTGGTTTCTTATTGGTTTTAACTTGATATTCTTTATAAAGGTTGGCATCTTTAATTGAATGAATTGTTTCTGGCCTTGATTGAACAATAAAAAGTTTTTTAGTTTTGCCGTCTTTTGCCCATTCTATATCTTGAGGAGTCCATTTTTTATTTTTTTGAGAATAATGGTCTTCGATAATTAAGGCCCATTTGGCTAAAGTTAAAATATCTTCATCGCTCAAAGAAAACTTTAATTGGTCTTTTTTAGAAACTTTTTCGCTTTTAATTCCGCCTTTTTGATTATAAACATATTTTATAGTTTTATTTCCCAAGTCTTTTCTAATAATTGCGTTAAATCCTTTTAAAAGAGTTGGTTTAAAAACTAAAAATTCATCCGGAGTTATTTTCCCTTTAACAATTAATTCTCCCAAACCATAGATTCCGTTTATCACTATTACATCTTTAAAACCAGTTTCTGTATCTAAAGAAAACATTACTCCTGAGGAACCTAAATCAGAGCGAACCATTTTTTGGACCCCGGTTGAAATGGCGATTTTTAAATGGTCAAACCCTTTTTCTATTCTGTAAGTGATTGCCCGGTCTAAAAACAAAGAAGAATAACTTTTTTTAACAGTGGCCAAAAGATTTTTTTCACCCGAAACATTTAGATAAGTCTCATGTTGTCCTGCAAAAGAAGCGCTTGGAAGATCTTCAGCGGTGGCAGAAGAGCGTACTGCCACATCAACATTATTTTGTTTATATTCATCAGAAAGTTTACGGTAGGCATTTAGAATTTCTTTTTCCAATTTTTCTGGCAGAGGAGTTTTTAAAATTAAATTCCTGATTAATTTTCCCGCTTTTTGCAACTCTTTAACATCTTTCAAATTATGGCTTTCTAAAATTTGTTTAATTTCGTCATAAATTTGTCCTTGTTTTAGAAAATCAAAATAACCTTTAGCAGTAATGGCAAAGCCATTGGGAATATTGATTCCCTTTTTAGTTAAATTGCAATACATTTCGCCTAAAGAAGCGTTTTTCCCGCCAACTAAAGGCACATCTTTTATTGAAATTTCTTTAAACCAACGGATATAAGACATAGGATTTAAATTTTTAATTTTGTAAATGAATTATAATTATAATATCATAAATTACCAAAATAACAAAAACTTAAATCAAGACAAAACAAGAGTTTTTAATTCCTCTTTCTGTTATGCTATAATAAAACTCAAATGTTGCTGTTGCTTATATGATTACCCTCAAGTTCACAATCAATAAATATTATCTTGCTTTTTTATTGGTAAATCAACTCGAAGGAATGAAAAAAAGAATGGATCGAAAAGATTATAAAGAGCTATACGCATTAATTAATAGTTATAAAAATACACCTCATTTTTATTTAATTAATCTCAAAAAATTAGAAGCAATTGAATGGGGTTTAACTAATATCTATGTTAATAATTCATTAAAGGATGTTGGGAGAGAAACAAATTCTATCTTTGAAAAAATTTTTAGAATGGCGGGCTTCCAGAAAATATTAAAAGAAACCAAAAATTATCTCAAGACTGTTCAAAAGCAATGGAAACAAAATGAAAAACAGATTAATCAATACTTAGAAAATATTTTAAAAATTGATTTGCCCGCTTTAAGTATTACAGTTATTATTGTTCATCCAATTTTTAAGAAGGGAAGGTCCTTTTCAAACAATTTAATTATTTATGGCCATAAAGAGGAATGGAAAAATTATAATATAGTATATTTAACTCATGAAGCTCTCCATATCATTTTTTCTCGTCTCGGCATTAAGCATGATGATGTTAGTCATACTTTAATAGAATTAATAACGGATAATTCGTTAAAAAGAATTTTTAATAACAAAAAATCGACTATTGGCAGAAATAGCATTAATATAGGTCATCCGAAATTACTGAAAATAAAAAAAGAAATTTTGCCTTATTGGTTAAAATATATAACAAGTCAAGATAAAAATATAGTCTCTTTTTATCAAGAGCTTATTGTCAAAGTATATTAAGCGTTCATTCTTTTTTCGAGGAGAAAAAGTTTTTTAGTTTCTCTATTGGCCAACTGTTGATGATATCGTCTTTTGTTGCCCAGCCGCGGCGGGCTTGAGCAATGCCGAATTTCATAAAGCAAAATTGGTCTAAGTGATGACTATCGGTATTTATTACTAATTTTACACCATTTTCAATCGCTTTTCTAATGTTTAAATCTTTTAAATCCAATCTCTCGGGAAAAGAATTGATTTCCAAAGCAACTCCATATTCTTTAGCGGCTCTTAAAATTTTATCAAAATCAATTAAATATTCATCTCGTCGGTTAATCAATCTTCCAGTGGGGTGAGAAATAATGTCAACATTGGGATTTTTAATGGCTTTAATTATTCTTTCAGTCATTTCTTCTTTTGACATTTTCATATTAGAGTGAACGCCTGCAATGACATAATCCAATTGTTTTAAGACCTTATCGTCAATATCTACTCTGCCGTCATTTAAAATGTTTGTTTCGCAGCCGTGTAAAATCTGGAATTTTGAATTTTGAATTTTGAATTTTGAATTCAGTTTTTGGATTTCTTTTTGCTGCTCCAAAAGTTGTTTTTCGTCTAGTCCATGCTCAATTCTTAAAAATTTAGTATGGTCTGAGATGCCCAAGTACTGATAGCCGATTTTTATTCCGGCTTCTGCCATTTCCTCAATTGAGTTTGCGCCGCCATCCCAGTTAGAGTGACAATGTAGGTCGCCCTTAATATCATTATAACCGATGATTTTCGGTAATTTGTTTTTTGAAGATAATTCTATTTCTCCTCTATTTTCCCGTATTTCTGGTTCAATATAAGAAAGACCTAAAATTTTATAAATTTCTTCCTCGTTCTCGCCGGCGATTCTTGTTTTGCCTTTAAATAACCCATATTCATTAAGTTTTAAATTTTTGTCAATCGCTATTTTTCTTAAAGCAATGTTATGCTCTTTTGAACCGGTAAAATATTGAAGAGCCGAACCAAATTCATTGCTTTCTACCACTCTTAGGTCAGCGTCAATTCCTTTAGAAAATCTAACTGAAGATTTTGTTAGTCCATAATCCCAAATTTTAATCACGCCATTTAAATTTACAAATACATCCATTATTTTTTTCTTGCTTTCTGAATTTTTGACAAAGGCAGGTTTAATGGTAGCCAATAAATCAATATCGCCGATTGTTTCTTTCATTCTTCTCAGCGAACCGCAGGCAATGATTTTATCTATTTCTTTTATTTTTTGCAGTTCGCTCGTTATTTTTTCCGCCAGATAATAGGCGTCGCTTAAAAGAAATCTTCCTTTTGAGCGTTTTAAAAAGTCTATCGCTTCTAAAATATTTTTTTCGCTTTTTTCACCAAATCCCTCTAAATTCCTTATTTTTTTCTGAAGCGCCGCTTTTTCTAATTCTTTCAAATTTTTAATTTTTAATTTCTGGTATAAAACTTTGATTGTTTTTGGTCCGATGCCTTCAACTTCCATTAATTCTTCTAATTTAATAGGATATTTTTTCTCGTATTTTTCAATTTCTTTGATTTTCCCAGTTTTTAAAAATTCCTCAATTTTGTCAGCAATTCCCTCTCCCACCCCAGCAATTTTCATTAAACCTTTCCTTTTCTCTTTTTTATAGATTTCTTCAATGTCATTTTCCAATGTCTCAATTATTAAACTCACTTTTTGGTAAGCTTGGGGTTTAAAAGGTACACCATCCATTTCCAAGTAAAAAGCCAGTTTTTGAAAAAGTTTAGCGAGAGAATCGTTTGCCATAAAATTCACCCTTATTTATTAGAAAAACTCATTAAAAGATTAGCCTCTTTAGTCAAGGTTTCAATTTCCTTGTCTTTTAAGCCAATTTTTCTCATTTTCTGCGCGCCTTGGGGAGTAAGGATGTCTTTTATTAGCATTAATTGGCAATCGGCAAAGTGACTTAAGATGTGTTCATTAATTGAAGGCAAAATAGTGACGGGATAAAGTTTTTCCGATTCAATTAAATATTCCAGTCCCCTTAATTCTGGGTATCGCCAACCAATCAAATCAATTTTATAGCATTGAGCGTATTGAATAACCTGAGTGGAAAATTTGGTGTTAGTTACTATCATTGGTCTTAATTTTAGATTTTTAAGGCCATTTTTCACAAAAAAATCGCCGTTTTTGATATCAATAAATCTAGCATAATTAGCCAAAGCCACTTTTAGATCAACTCTGTTTCCAGCCTGAGAGTGATATTTGCATTCTCCTATTATCAATTGTTTCTCTTTTTTTGCCAAGAAATCAATTTCATAACCTTGAATACAGAAACCGTTGACAAATTGGTGAAGCAGAACTTTGAAGCCCAAAGTCTGAAAAATTGCGCCGATATATTTTTCGAAATGGAAACCGCTTGGTCCTAATTCTCTGATTGCTTCTTTTAGAGAATAACGCATTCCATAAACCGGTTTTTCCGTGGCTAAAAGTTCATGAATTTTCTGATATATTTGTTTCGTCGTTATTCCTGGATAAGCCGTTTTTTGAATCTGTTTAGCAATATTTTTTGCTAAAGGTTTCGGTGCTCCGACTCTTTGGGCGCTCAGGTATATTTTTTTGAAGGAAAAGGGTTCT
>DAOSBJ010000001.1:0-38049 GCA_035360795.1 Minisyncoccota bacterium | reverse complement strand
CGGTGCTCCGACTCTTTGGGCGCTCAGGTATATTTTTTTGAAGGAAAAGGGTTCTTTTTGACCTTGGCTGTTGATAACATAAATAGACATAAAAGTAAATAATATTTATCTTTTTTATTTTTTATCTTTTATTTTTAATTTATTGTTGAGTTCTTCGTCAGTGAAACCAAAATGATGACCAATCTCGTGCCATAAGGTATTTTTAATAATTTCTTTTATTGCTTCAGGGTCGTTATTAGCAATTGATTCAATATTTTTTTGAAATAAAGTTATTTTGTCTGGCAAAGCGCGATTGTAATATCCGCGTTGAATTTGTGGCACTCCTTCATATAATCCCAATAAGCATTTATTCTCTGAATAACCCCCTTGTTTTAATTGATATTCGTCCGGGAAATCTTGAATTAAAATAGCCACATTTTTAAGTTTTTTCAGAAATTCTTTTGGCAATTCTTTTGTCATTTGAGAAACCAAATTTTCAAACATTTCTTTTTTCATTTTATTATTTATTATACCAAAAAACAAAGGATTTAGCCATAAAAAACAAAAACTCCGACTAAACAAGTCGGAGTTTTTGTGTATTTAATGACTTTCTTAACTTTAGTGGCCTAACATTTGGTTAAGTTTGGCTCTGGTGGTATTAGCAACTAAGCCAGTGCCTTTAGTGAGATTCCAAGGAGCCAATATCTCTGAAGCATATTTCTCTTGGAATTTAATAACTGCGGCTTTAGTAATGGGACCAAACCAGCCAGTAGCCGGCACATTCTCTGGATAAGTCGGAGCGCCGATTTCAGCTTTCAAAATTATCTGAAGATACTTAACATCGTTTGAGGAATCCCCTTCTTTCAGATTAGTTTTAAAACTGAAATCTTGGGGAATTCCTTCATAAGTAGCGGCACCCAAAACTACCTTACCGGTAAGTTGAGCTAATTTGTTCTGAAGTTTCTGTATTTGAGCTTTAATTTCATTCACTTTAGCCATTAAGTCTTCTAATGTCATTGCTTCGGTTGAAGCACCAAGAACTTCACCCGGACTTAAAGTAGTAAAGGTGGCACCACTGCTAGAAGAAACATTACCAGCTCTATCTCTAGCTTTTACCTGATAATAATAAGTGGTTTGTGGAGACAAAAAACTTAAAGTGACTGTATGTGAAGTAACGTAATTATTATCCTGAAATTCATTACCATAATTAGGAATAGTTCCATAAGCTACCCAAGAAATAGCTGATTCATCAGTAGTCCAACTCACAATTGCTTTATCGCTATGGGCTTCAACTTTAATATCACTGATAACAGGAGGAGTAATATCAATAACACCCCCACCCCCACCTCCACCAGTGGTAACCAATGGACTGCCGCTTCCGCCAAAAGCAGTGCCAGTTAATTGAGTTAAATTAGGCGTAGTATCACTTCTAATTTTTGCCCAGATGTAATTGCTAGCAGTATCTACTCCCGAATCAGAACAAGGCGACCAAGCTGTATCGTTCCACCAATACAATTTCAAACTTGATTCGTCTTTACCAGAAATTTCACTATCAGCATAATAAAGCCGAATTTCTATTCCAGCAGCAGTACTGTCTGGAGAGACATAGACATCAATGTATTTACCAATATCACCAGTAAAACCAGTTCCAGGATTACCTGAATATTTAGCTGCAGTTACGGTAGCAGTTCCTCCTGTTACTACAATTTCAGTATTAGCTTCTGTTTTAGCGTCAAGAGTGCCATCGGTTACTGAATCTGTTTTACTATTTTCTATCTCAGCCCCGATCCATGGGTCATAGTTAACATTGTCTGAAACGGCATCCCCGAGACCCGAGCCAACACCTCCGGGTCCACTCTTATCTCCCCACCAGTTGTTGGTGGCATTAACAGTGTCAGTTGTGCTGCCGTTGAAGATGCCGTATTGCTTATTGCCCACAATATTATTGAAGTTGGCGGTGATTTGATCAGCATTAGCATCTTTTTCAATCAAAATACCCCCAGCAGTAGCTGCGTCAGAAGTATTATTCCTGGTAATATTGTTACCTCGAATAATAGTATTAGTTTCATCGGCTCGGAGACGAAAGCCAGAAGCAGTATTTCCGCTAATGGTATTACCAGTTATGGTAGTGTCCTTAGTATGAAGAATGGCAATGCCATATTTTCCGTCCTTAATATCATTATCTATAATCTGTGAACCATCCGTAGTATAAGTATCAGGAGGATAAGTAGTACTATCCCCGTTAATGTAAATCCCGGTTTGATTACCCGTAAGAGTATTTTCGGAAACTAAAACATTTTTTGAGTAATAAAGGAGTATGCCGCTTCCACTCCAATCTGAACCATCATAATAATTGCCATTCACAGTATTTTTACTCACAGTACCCGTTGCTCCTCGGCTAATTTGGATACCATTTTGAGCAACAGCAGTTATCTCTCCTGCGCCAGTTATTATGTTACCAGTAATAGTCGCTGTAACATCGGTACTTGTATAATCATTATCCCCATCCACGACAATTCCACCTTTGCCCCATTTATCAACCGTATTGTTACTGATAGTAACGTTGGAGCCTTCTACTACAAAAATTCCCCATCCGTCTGCACCTTTTGGAGGATTGTTGCCAAATTTCGTGATAGTATTATTTGAGATAGTTCCATTAGCATTATGGTAGACGATGCCCGTATATCGAGGATCTGCACTGGACTTGTTGAGGCCGTCAATGGTAAAGCCGCTGATATTTACAGTAATACCATGGGCAGATGTTCCATTCACTTCAATTAGTGTTTGGAATGCAGTGCGACGGTGCGTCCAAGTAGTTGCTGCCATCGTGTCAGGAGCTTCAATAATTGTTGTTCCAGCTCCTGTTCCTTGCAGAGTTAAAGATTTATCAATAACCAATTGTTCTTTATAATTTCCTGCTGCCACATTGATGGTGTCGCCAGAAGAAGCGGCATTAATAGCAGCTTGAATAGAATTAGTATTCACTTCTCCTTCTACAGTCCAATTAACGACGACAGGATTTTCAGCTGTTCCATAATTAATGGTAGTAGTAATTTTAATAGTACCCATCCCATTAGAAAATGAAGCATTAACACTAGTAACGTCATGAGTATCTCCATCAGAATCTGTCTTGAACCCTGGATTAAGGGTGCCTTGAAGAGTAACTACTCCCTTATCAAGAGTAATAGTGCCATTAAATGCTTGCTCAGAAGTATAGGGAGGAAGCCCTGATTTATCTGGTGTAAATCTTAGATGATCACCACTAATACTGTAAGTACCATCACTAATTCCAGTGACAACAGCTGGAAAAGTACCAATTAAAGAACTTGTGAAGGCAGTATCATTATTCCCAACAGTTAAAGTACCGGAAGTGATAGAACCATTAAGAGAATCTGCTTCCACTTCTCCTTCTACAGTCCAATTAACGACGACAGGATTTTCAGCTGTTCCATAATTAATGGTAGTAGTAATTTTAATAGTACCCATCCCATTAGAAAATGAAGCATTAACACTAGTAACGTCATGAGTATCTCCATCAGAATCTGTCTTGAACCCTGGATTAAGGGTGCCTTGAAGAGTAACTACTCCCTTATCAAGAGTAATAGTGCCATTAAATGCTTGCTCAGAAGTATAGGGAGGAAGCCCTGATTTATCTGGTGTAAATCTTAGATGATCACCACTAATACTGTAAGTACCATCACTAATTCCAGTGACAACAGCTGGAAAAGTACCAATTAAAGAACTTGTGGAGGCAGTATCATTATTCCCAACAGTTAAAGTACCGGAGATAGAACCATTGATAGAACCATTAAGAGGCCCCACATTAATAGTTTTTGGATTAAGCGTATCTGCTCTCGCTCTTCCGGCTATTATTACTATCCCCACAACCGCGAAAACGCTTACTAAAATTGCAATAAATTTTTTGTTCATATTATTGTTTGCTTGCCTCACCCAAATTTTTACTTTGCAAATATTTGGGCGGGTAAATTAAAAGATTGGCGCTATTTAAAAACGCCAATCTAATCCGACCTTTTTTAGAGATTTTACTTTTATTTGGTTTTTGGGGCTAAATGCTCGAAAAACCCTTGATTTGAGATAAAAATACCCCATGTTTTTTAAAATTAGTGCCTGGCTCTGCCCCACCGGTAGTCCAGAGCCAAGCAGTTCCATTATAGCAAATAATTTTTAAAATGTCAAATGTTTTGTCAAATGTTTTTGGAAATAATATTTAGAATTATTTAGGTGTAATTTTTTAGGATTTCTTCTAAAATGTCTTGAGGAATTGGGATCGGCTCTCCAGGTTTAGTAATTCCCGGATATTTCCAAGCGCTAATGATGGTAATAATCTTTTGTCTATTATCGCGAGGTCGAAGACCGTGACGAGTTTTTAGAGATTGTTTCCTATCTGACTGCCAGGCTGGTATTTTGCTCGCAATGACGCTTTCGTTGTTAATTTTGAATTTTGAATTTAATTTTTTATTTTTTATTTTTGATATTTCGTTTTGTATTTGGTACATTACCCAAATTTCATAAGGATGTTTTTTTGAACCAGCAGTTTGCATTGAAGCAATAGTTTCAGGCGCAATCCCCTTTTCGGTTCTTTGGGGAAAACGCAAGACTCTTTTAACTTTGCTTTCTGACAAACCGTAAAAAGCCATTTTCGCTAATGAATGTTTTGTCCAATAATAATTGCCCCCAAACGGAATTGTGTATTGAGAAAGATGGGTTGTCATTTTCTGATTTCAAAGGTTTTGAAGGTTTCTTCTAAATTTGTTTCTCGCTCCTCTATTTTTTCAATTCTGCCTTTAAAGAATAGTTTTAAATAATTAAGCAAGGCCTCAATGTTTTTTTCTTCTCCCTGGGCAACTAAAGTTACGGTTTCGTCGTCGTTATTTCTAACCCAGCCAGTAAGTTTTAACTTTCTGGCGAATTTTTTAGTAAAGTAGCGGAAACCCACCCCTTGAACTGTGCCGGAGAAAATAAACTTTTTTGTCGTCATCTTAATGGTGTTTTATGATTATTACGTCGCCGTCTTCAACAATATAATCTCTGCCCTCTGTCCTCACTAAACCTTTTTGATGGGCTTTTTGCCAGTCCCCTACTTCAACTAGTTTTTGCCAGTTAATGACTTCGGCTTTGATAAATTTCTCTTTGAAATCAGAATGAATCATTTCTGCCGCCTCTATTATTTTTGCGCCTTTTTTAATTGGCCAGGCTCTGGCTTCAGCAGTGCCGACAATGGTAAAAAAACTGATTAGATTTAGAATTTCGTAGGCCTTTTTGATTAAATTGCTTAAATCAGGATTTTGATTTAAATCAGCGATAAAATATTCTGCTTTTAGTTCTTTGATTTTATTTAATACAGTTTGAGAAATTTCTTTTGACGCTTGGTTAATGTTTAATAAATAAATTTGTTTTTTAACTGTTAGTAAATTTAAATTTTTTATTGATGGTTCTTCTAAAAATTCCGAATCAAAAATTGAAAAAAGCAAATTGCCATTTTCCAATTCATTTTTTACTTGATTTAAAATTTCCATTTCTTTTTGACTTTCTTTTATTCCGGCCTTTGCTTCGCCAGATATTTTTTCCATTCTTTTTTCTACTGTTTCTAAATCTTTAAAAATCAATTCAGTATTGATAATGTCTATGTCTCGCAAGGGGTCAATTGTTCCTTCTAAATGAGCAACTGTTGGCTCTTCAAAACATCTAACAACCTCAATAATGGCATTAGTTTCTCTAATTTGGGCTAAAAATTGATTTCCCAGTCCTTCTCCCTTATAAGCATTTTTTACCAAGCCGGCAATATCATAGAATTCAACCACTGCCGGCAAAATTTTTTCTGGTTTAGAAATTTTTGCAACTGCGTCCAATCTTTCGTCTTTTACCGGCACTACTGCCACATTTGGATTGATAGTGGTAAAAGGATAATTTTGAATATTTACTTCCTGTTTGGTTAAAATTTTAAAAAGGGTGGACTTTCCCACATTTGGCAAACCAACAATTCCAATAGAAAGCATAGTAATTCTTTCTTGTTATTATAACTCAAAACCCCCTTTTAAAAAAGCCCCCTCTTTTAAAAAAGAGGGGGCGAGTAGAAAATTTTGAAATTTTAGTTTTCAAATCTTCTATTTTGATATCTTCTCGGAGGTCTCTCGCGCATTGGTCTGGCTTCAGAAACAACAATTGTTCTGCCGTCTAATTCTTTACCATTAAACATTTCAATTGCTTTTTGGGCTTCTTCTTCAGTTGACATATCAACAAAGCCAAAACCCTTTGAGCGACCAGAAAATTTATCTGTGATAACTGTGGCGGCAGTCACTGTTCCTGCTTGAGAGAAGGTGTCTTTCAAGGTTTCATCAGTCGTATCGTAAGAAAGACTTCCTACGTATAATCTCGTATTCATCTTTTATTTTTGTTCTTTTTATCGACCTGCCCCGTTAAATCCTTATTCAACCAAGGAAGCAGGTTCGGAGCATGACGTTTTTAAACGCCTCTTTTAGTATACGCTGTTTGAAACATTTGTCAAATGAAAGGGATAAACACAAAGCCCGGATATGCTTCTTCCTTAAATTTGTTTTGGTTGATTTTAGTTGCTTCAACAATTGAATTATAAATTGGAATGACTATTTTCCCTCCGACTTTTAATTGATTTTTTAACTCTTGGGGAATTTCTATTGCGCCGGCAGAAACCAAAATTTTATCAAATGGTGCTTCTTTTTTATAGCCAAACTTGCCATCTCCTAAAACAAATTTCACGATTCCCTTTTTTATAAAGTTATATTTTTTTACATTATTCTCGCCAAATTCTTTTAATTCTGGAATTATTTCAACAGCAATTACTTTGCCGTTTTTCCCTACGCAATGAGCCAATAAAGCAGTTGTCCAGCCAGAGCCAGAGCCAATATCTAAAATTTTTTCTCCTTCTTTTGGTTGGAGTAATTCAAGCATAAAAGCCACCACCAATGGTTGAGAAATCGTCTGACCCTTGCCAATTTCTAAGGCGGTATCAAAATAAGATAAATCTTTGTCAATTACAAAATCTTCTCTTTTAATTTTTTTAAAGGCTTCAATAATTTTTTCTGTTTTAAGCCAACCTTCGTTTTTTAAATTCTCTACCAAACCCTGTAAAGTTGGCATTTATTTATTAGATTTATTTAATTCTTTGAGAAGTTTTTTAAGGTCAAGATTATAAGTTTCGCAGACTTCCTTTAGAGTTAAATTTTGAATTTCAAAAATAGCAAAAGGACAAGTTAAACAAGGTACTTGATATTTAGTTAAAATTTTTAAGAATTTCTTGTTGTCTACAATTTCTGAAAGCAAAGTATTGCCTGTGATTTTAGCGGTTTTTTTCATAATAAAAACTTGGAGAGTTTATTATCAATTGTAGCAAGTAGCAATTGAAAGGTCAAAAATAACACTAGGTACGATATCAGATGTCGCGCATTGGATTGGAAATCTCGCATTCGCGAGAGATTCTTCGCTGTGCTCAGAATGACAATATACGAGAGATTCTTCGCTACGCTCAGAATGACTATTTAAAGAAATAAAAAATGCTGCTCCTTCTCTGCCTTGCGACTTCAAAGGAGCAGCGTGGTGATTCTTAGTCGCCTTGCGGTTTCTAAGGATCACCGTGGTGATTCTTAGTCGCCTTGCGGTTTCTAAGGATCACCGTGCTACCTTCTAGTTGCCTTGCGGCTTCTAAAAGGCAGCGTGCTATTGCTTAGTTGCCTTTCGGCTTCTAAGCAACAGCACTTTCATTTTAAATTATTTTAAAAATAAATCAAGTGCGACTGTGGATAACTTGTGAATAATAATTATTCGTATCTTAAGGCATCAATTGGATTTAAATTGGCGGCTTTTTTTGCAGGATAATAACCAAAAACTAAACCAACCAGAAAAGAAATTCCAAGAGCTAAAACAACTGAGACTGGAGAAATAGAAGTATAAACATTAACTATTTTAGCAAAAAGAATTGAACCTAACCAACCAGAAATAATTCCAAGTATTCCTCCTAAACTGGTTAAAATAATGGCTTCCGAGAGAAATTGATGAGTAATCTCAATTTTTTTGGCACCAACTGCTTTTCTTAAACCAATCTCACGTGTTCTCTCAGTGACAGTGGTAAGCATCATATTCATAATTCCCACTCCGCCAACGAGAAGTGAAATTCCGGCAATAGAGGCGAGAAAGATTGTGAAAGTGGTAGTAATTTGATTTAAAGCAGAAAGAATATCTTGCTGAGAGATAAAAGAGAAATCAGGTTCAGAAACTTTATGTTGAAGAAGGAGAACTTTGGTGATTTCTTCTTGGATTTGTGAAAGTTGGTTTTGGTTTGAAACGCTGACGGAGATAGTTGCCAGATAATCAACTCCGGCCAACATTTTTTGGATTGTTAAAAGAGGAACAATAATTGAATCATCTTCCAAACCAAATCCCCCTCCTTTTGACTCTAAAACTCCGACTATTTTAAAATTTACTCTATTTATTTTGATATTTTTTCCAATTAGATTGTCATCATCAGGGAAAAGGTCTTCTTTGATATTTGCGCCAATAATTGCTATTTTGTTATAACTTTTGTCATCAGTAGGAGTTAAAAATCTGCCGCTTTTAAGTTTTAAGTTTCTAACAGAATAATAATCACTGGTAGTGCCAACAACTGAGGCTCGGGTGTTATAACCGGTCTGGCTTACAATTTGGTATTGCCTTTGAAAAACCGGCGCGACGAAAGCTACCCCATCGATTTTTCTTATTAAATCAATATCTTCATTTTTTAAAGAAGTCATACTGCCTCTTCCCAATGAAACAGACCCCCTTTGATTTGAAGAAGCGCCAGGATAAATAATTAAAAGATTTGAACCTAGACCTTCAATAACTGATTCAATTGTTTTCTGTACTCCTTCGCCGATTGAAATCATTACTATTACCGAGGCAATACCAATAACTATTCCCAAAATAGTTAAAAATGTTCTAAGTTTATTGGCTTTTAAAGCATTTACTGATTCTGATAATAAATCATTGACTTTCATTTTATAATTTAATTAAAATTAAAAAATATTTTGTTTTTATTTTCTTCATCAGAAACAATCTTGCCGTCTTTCAAATAAATAATCCGTTGAGCATATTGGGCTATATCTGGCTCGTGAGTAATCATTACAATGGTTCTTTTTTGTTTTTGATGGAGAAAACAAAGAGTTTCCATTATTGCTTCTGATGATTTTGAATCTAAATTTCCTGTTGGCTCGTCTGCTAAAATAATTGATGGGTCGTTAACTAAAGCTCGGGCAATTGCCACCCTTTGAGCCATTCCCCCAGAAATTTGGTTAGGATAATAAAACCAGAATTTTTCCGCAAAAGAAACTGCTTCCAAAGCTTCTTTGGCTAATTGCTCTCTTTTTGAAAGAGGTTGATTGCTATAAAGCAGTGGCAACATTACATTTTTAAAAATAGTGACTCTTGGTAAAAGATTAAAAGATTGAAAAACAAAACCAATTTTTTTATTTCTAATTTTTGCCAATTCGTCATCTGATAAATTAGAAACATCCTCTCCGTCTAAAATATATTTACCAGAAGTGGGAGTGTCTAAACATCCTAAAATATGCATTAGGGTTGATTTTCCTGAGCCAGAAGGACCCATAATGGCAACAAATTCACCATCATTAACTCTTAAAGAAACCCCATCCAAAGCTCGGGTTTCTATTTCACCAGTTTTGTAAATTTTTGTTATATTTTTAGTTTCCAACATATTTACTATCTCATCATTGGCATTCCGCCACCTCCTCCCATTCTAAACTGAGAACTGTTAAAGAAAGAATTTTGTTTTAGAGTGGAAGTGTTTTGATTAGGAACGATAGTTCGAACAATAATATAATCTCCCTCATTTAAGCCAGAGATTATTTCTATATTCTCTTCATCACTTATTCCAGTTTGAACAAATTTTTCTTTAGGTGGAAATTCTAAAGTAACTGTTTTTTGTGAGCGTTGTCTTTGATTAGTTGAAGTTTGCGATTTGAATAAAGTTAAATCTGCCTCATCAGGAACTTCAACAAAACTTTTTTCGTTTCTTGTTTTAAGAGCAGTTAGAGGAATAGTCAAAACATCGGTTTTTTCTTCTACCACAATATTGGCGTCAACTGTCATTGAAGCTTTCACTTTTTCTAAATCAGGCGAAGGTTCAATGGAAATTTTAACTGGATAAGAAACTACTCCCTGTGATGTCTGGCCCAATAATCCGACTTCAGTTACCCTGCCTTTTAAAGTTACTCCTGGTAAAGCATCAAAAGTTAAAGTGGCTGATTGTCCTTCTTTTACCAAAGCCGCGTCTATTTCTGTTAAGGTAATTTCTGCTATTTTATTGTCAGTAATTAAAGTACCGATAGTAGTATTGCTGGAAATTAAATCGCCTTTTTTTATTTCAAAATTTGTTATGATTCCGCTCAAGGGTGCTTCGGACCCTGTTAATTCTCCTCTCAAGGGCACCCTAACATAACAATTATCAAGATTATCTTCCGCTTCTTTTAAAGCATTTTCTTTTTGTCTAATGGAATACTCCTGATTTTTAATATCTTGTTCGTAATTTTTTAATGTTGTCTTGTATTTTTCAATGGTATTTCTATTTGAAGTAATTGTATTTAGATATTGATTTAAACTTGCTGCTGCTTCTGATAAAGAAGTGAGTTGAGAAACAGTAACTGTAATGGGAATTTCAGTAAAAACAGAATGATTGTCATACAAATCTTTATAGGAAAGAAGGTTATCGCGATTACTTCTGATTAAATCAAATAAGTTTTTAATGGTGTAATAACTTGACTGTAAAAAATTATCAAAGTCATCTTGGTTAACTGGTAATTTTAGCAATTGATAGTCTCTGAATAAATTGTAGTACTCGCTTAGAAGTTTATTAAAAGAATCTATCTGTTGGTTTTTGGTGTAAGGCAAGTTATTGTAGAAACTGACAACCTGAGCATAAAAATCCAAATCTTTTAGATTAGTTTCTTTTGTTGTTTCTGAGTCAAAAACTCCCTTTACAGTTGTCACTAAGGAAGGAAGACTGCCATAAATTGTTGAAAGATTCTGAAAAGCATCTTCATAGGCTTTGTTTAAATCGTTGGTTGTTTGTTCTTTTTGGGAAATTAGTTTTTCAAGAGACATCTGAGCCATTTCTAAACTAAACTGGGCGTCTTTAACTTGTTTTTCATAATTTTTTGAGTCTATTTTTAAAATCAGGGCGCCGGCGTTAACAGGAGTGTTATTTTTTACTCCAATATAGACAACCTCTCCCCCGATTTTTGATTTGATATCTAACTGGTCAGGGATAGTTATATAACCGCTGCCAGAAACGGTTTTGCTGATTGTTCCTTTAGAAACTTGACCGATAATATATTTAGTCACTTCCTTATTGGTGGTTTTTTTATAGATAAAATAACCACCAACAATAATGATGGCAATTAATATGAAAATTAAAATTTTATTTTTTGCTAATTTTTTCATGAAGTTTAAAGAATTGTTAGCCATAAATTTAATTATTAAATTTTTTTATTTTCTGGGAGGTTTTTTGAAAATATCTTCAGTTTTTAAAATTTTCTCCGCTTCAATAATTGTTCCTTTCTTTTTTCCAATTACTGCTACCGACTCCCCTATTTTCAGAGGTTCGGAAAGATTCTGTCTCAATGTAGAGGTTTGAATTTCTAATATTTCACCAAAATAAGTTTCCAGGATAAAGCCTTTGTTTGTAAGTTCCTTTATATTACCACGCCAGACAAAAGATTGAAAACGGGACGGAGGTTTTGGGGGGCCGATTCTTCTGTAAAAATAGCCATAAACTGGCGGGGGCATCTGCTTTTTTGATTGAGAAAAAAAATAAGGATGAAGAGGTGTTCTGTTTAGGATTAGACTGCCAATTAAAATTAAGCCGAAGAGGACGAAAAAAGAAATAAGAAGTGGTCTTCGGTAAACCACTGCTAAATTTTTGGCAAATAATTCCAAGATTATTAGAATCACTAAGACAATAAGAATTAATAGCCAGGGAAGATTTATCAGAAACATTTTTAAACCGTGTGGGCCTATATGGGAAAGAAAAAATAGTCCTGTAACTTTTAAATTAAAGAAAACAAAACTTAAAATAAGCAATGCCAAAAGAATTAAAGCAATTATGCCTACTATTAGAAGGACGTTTTTTAAAATAAAAGAAAATTTAGATTTTATTTTTACTTTCCCATTTTTAATTTGAGTAAGAATTTTTTCTTTCAATTTTTGGGTGTTGTTAGTTTCCTCTTTTTCCATAAATTTAATTAAAAGATTCTGAATTATTAACGGATTTTTTTATAATTTCTTTTGCCCTTTTGATTCTGGTTCCAACGGTGGAAATAGGTATTTTTAAGATATCGGAGATTTCCTGATAAGAAAGATTCTCATAAAAAAATAAAACAAACGGCTGACGATATTTAAAATTTAATTTATTTAGTTTTTTGTCTATTAATTCGAATTTTAAGTTGTTTTCTAAATCTTTTAGAATGTCATTTTCCGATATACTTTTCGCGGCCAAAACATCAAAATCTAAATTGATAAATTTTGTTGAAAGATAATGTTTTTTTCTTAAATAATTGACTAACTCGTTGTGGGCTATTTGATAAAGCCAGGGAGTGAATTTTTTCTTTGGATTAAAACTTAAAATATTTGAATAGGCCTTTAAAAAAATATCTTGAGTTAGGTCTTCTACTTCCTCTTTAGTCTGAATAAATCTAAAAAGGTAGTTCTGTATCTTCTTACCGTATCTTAGCACTAATTCACCGAAATCTTCTAAATTTCCTTTCTGGACGCTGGTGGCGATTTGTTCATCAGAGATGGTTTCTTTTTTGGGAAAATTGTTATTTACTCTCATATAATTATACAAATTTCTTTGATTTTTATTTCATTTTCTTCAGGTTTATGGTTCTTCGGGAGAATTTTAGTGCAAAACGATGGGCTTCATCTCGCACTTTGAGTAAGGTGTCCTTTTGACTTTCAATTAGATTCTTAACCGTGATTTTTGTATTTTTTGGAAAAACAAATTTGTCTTTCTGATATTTTGATATTCCAACTAAGGGAATTTTCACTTGTAATTTTTTAAATATTTTTGACAGATATTCTATTTGGGGTTTGCCGCCGTCAATGACAATTAAATCTGGCAATCTCCATTCTTGGTGTTTTAATCTTCTTTGAATGACTTCTCCTAAAGCCTCTAAATCATTTTTTGGTTTGGCGTCTTTGATTTTAAAAATTCTATAGTCAGAAGGTGATTTTTTTGAATTTATGAAAACTACCATTGAGCCATAAGGAATTTTACCCTGGAAATAAGAGATATCATAACCCTCAATTCGATAAAGATTTTGCTTTAAATAATAGTCTTCTTTGGAAATTAAGGCTACATCTTGAATATGTTTTAAGGCTTTTAATTTTTCTGGATTTTCTTTAGCGATAATTTTAAAAAGTTTTTTATTTTCGCCCTTTAGAAAGAGAATTAAGTTATCTATATTTTTCTGGTAATCTTCTTTTGAGATAGCGCCAATACAGGCGCCGGGACAGAGTCCTATTTGATAATCAAAACAGGGTCTAAAAGAGTTAATTTTACAAGTGCTGTATGGAAAAAAACGCCGTAAAATCTTTAAAGCATTGTTTACAAGCGTTAAGCTTTGATAAGGGCCGAAAATTTCTGCTTTTTCCGGCGGAAATTTTTTTAGTTCCTGACCTCTCACAATAATTGGATGAGTAAAGTCTTTTTTTAAAATCACCAGATAAATAAAAGAGCGGTTGTCTCTTTCTTTAATATTGTATTTTGGCCAATATTTTTTGATTAGATTTGCTTCTAAAACCACTGCTTCTAAAAGATTGTTAGTTTTGATATATTTGACCTTTTTTGCCAGACTGACCATTTCAGAAATTCTCGGCTCCAGTCCCTTTTCAAAATAATTTGAAATTCTTTTTCTTAAAGAGGTTGCCCGGCCAACATAAAGCACTTTGCCATTTTTATCCAAAAAAAGATAAACACCGCTTGATTTTGGAAATTTTTTAACTTGTTCTTTAAGAGATGCCATAAGAAATTATTGTAAGTAATGTTTAAGATATTGACCAGTATAAGAATTTTTTGTTTTTATAATTTCTTGCGGTATTCCTTCAATAATCAATCTTCCTCCTTTTTCACCGCCTTCTGGTCCTAAATCAATAATATAATCTGCGCATTTTATTACATGCATGTTATGTTCAATCATAATTACTGAATTTCCCTTTTCAATCAATTTGATTAAAACTTTAAGGAGCATTTCTATATCGTAATAGTGGAGGCCGACCGTTGGTTCGTCTAAAAGATAAAGAACTCTTCTCCCTAAAGGATGAGTAAGTTCGCGGGCCAATTTAATTCTTTGGGCTTCTCCGCCAGACAAGGTGGTGGCTGATTGTCCTAATTTAATATAACCTAGTCCAACTTCTTTTAAAACCTGTAATTTCTCTGTAATAGGATAAATTCCTTCAAAAAATTGGAGTGCTTCTTCTACTGTTAAATCCAACACCTCGCTGATATTTTTTCCTTGATATTTTACTTGTAAAGTTTCTCGATTGAATCTTTTTCCGTGGCAAACTTCGCATTCCACTAAAACTGGCGGCAAAAAATGCATTTCAATTAATTTATAACCCGCTCCTTCGCAAGCCTCGCAGCGACCGCCTTTAACATTGAATGAAAACCTAGAAGCAGAATATCCCCGTTGTCTCGCTTCTTCTAAAGAAGCGTAAAATTCACGGATTGGAGTAAAAATTCCGGTATAAGTGGCGGGATTTGAACGAGGAGTACGGCCAATTGGCGCTTGGGTGACCATTACTACTCTGTCTAAATATTCACTGCCTAAAATTTTTGACACCTTCTCTAAATCTTGAGGAAGACGATAAATTAGCTTAACAAGATTTTTATACAAGACATCGTAAATTAAAGAAGATTTTCCACTGCCAGAAACGCCAGTGACAACCACCAATTTTCTTAAAGGGATTTCCACATTAATATTTTTCAGATTATTTGCTCTGGCGCCGATTATTTTAAGTTTTTCTGTTATTTGTCCTCTTAAAGGATTTTGGACAAAAACTGTTCTTTTGCCTCTTAAATAATCCAAAGTTAAAGATTGGTATTTTTTTTCATTTTCGATTAATTCCTCTGTCTTGCCACAAGCAGTAATATAACCGCCTTTAACTCCTGCTCCCGGACCTAAATCTACTAAATAATCTGAAGAATAAATTGTTTTTTCATCGTGCTCAACCACGATTATAGTATTGTTTCTTTCTTTTAAGGTTTCTAAAATTTTAATTAGTTTGTCAGTGTCTCTTTCGTGAAGTCCGATTGTTGGTTCATCTAAAACGTATAAAGCATTTGAAAGTTGAGAACCAATTTGGGAAGCCAATCTAATTCTTTGGGCTTCTCCGCCAGACAAAGTTTCTGCTTCTCGGCTTAAACTCAAATAAGAAAGTCCAACTTCACTTAAAAATTTTAATCTTTCTTTTATTGTTTTAATCAAATCAGCAACAATAATTTTTTCTTTCTCTTTCAAATTCGCTTCGTATTTATTAAAAAATAAATAAAGTTGGTCAACTGATAAGTTGCTTAATTCATAAATATTTTTGCCATTGATTTTTACGGCTAAGGCTTCTGGTTTTAGTCTTTTTCCTTCGCAAACTGGACAAATTTCATTGGTAAAAATATCTTCTTTCCCCAAACCATGACAAGCAGGACAGGCGCCATAAGGACTGTTAAAGGAGAAAAGACGGGGTTCAACTTCTGGAAAAGCAAAATTATCTTTTGGACAAGTCCAAAGACTTGATAAAAGAAGGGTTTCTTTTATTTTGTGAGGCGGTTTTTCTTCTTCAAAGATTACTTTCACCAAACCCTTGCTATAATTTGTTGCATTTTCTATTGCTTCAAAAAGTCGTGATTCATCGTCAATTAAGACAGTGTCAATTACAATTTCAATAGTGTGATTTTTATAACGCGAAAGTTCAATTTTGTCGTGAAGAGAATATTTTTTCGAATCAATATAAGCAAAAGAATAACCCAGGGATAGAAAATCATAAAGCATTTGATAATACTCCCCTTTTCTACCCCGAACAACTGGCGAAAGAATAGTGACAGTTTTATTTTTTAAATTTTTTGCTTTTTCTTTAATAATATCCGTCATTTCGTCTAAGGAGAGTTTTTGAATTTTTTCTCCGCATAAAGGACAAAAGACTTCTCCCATTCTGGCAAAAAGCACTCGCAAATAATCGTGGATTTCTGTTAGAGTGCCGACAGTTGAACGTGGATTATGGCTTAAGGCTTTTTGGTCAATGGCAATTGCTGGCGAAAGACCTAAAATTTCGTCAACATCTGGTTTATCCATTTGGCCTAAAAACTGTCTGGCATAAGGAGATAATGATTCTAAATAACGACGTTGACCTTCGGCAAAAATAGTGTCAAAAGCCAAGGAAGACTTTCCGCTTCCAGAGACGCCACTAAAAACAATCAACTTATTTTTTGGCAGTCTTAAGTTGATATTTTTTAAATTATGAACTCTTGCTCCTTTAATAATTATTTCATCTTCCATAGAATTTAATCAAAAGTAATTAATTCCTCTACCTTTTTATAGATGCTTTCGGGAGTAATCTGATGCTTTTTGTTGTATTCCAATTGAATTTTTCTTCTTCTTTGAGTTTCTTTGATTGCGTTTTTAATTGAACCGGTTAAATTATCAGCGTAAATAATCACTTTACCTTTAACATTTCTCGCAGTTCTTCCCATTGTTTGAATTAAAGAAGTTTCACTTCTTAAAAATCCTTCTTGGTCAGCATTTAGAATTAAAACCAAAGTGACTTCTGGCAAATCAAGCCCTTCTCTTAAAAGATTGACTCCAATCAAAACGTTAAATTCTCCTTCTCTGAATTTAGTTAAAATTTCCGCTCGCTGTAAAGTTTTGATATCAGAATGAAGATAATTTGCTTTGATATTTTTTCTTAAAAGATAATCGGTCAATTCTTCAGCCATTTTTTTAGTCAAGACATTAACAATCGCGCGCTCCCCCCTTTTTTCAATCATTTCCAATTCTTTCAAGACATCATCAATTTGGCTATAATTAGTTGTTTTATCAAAAACTGGTCGGACTTCAATTGGCGGGTCAACCAGTCCGGTTGGCCTAATAATTAATTCTACGATTTGCTGGGAATTCTTTTTTTCAAAATCATTAGGAGTGGCAGAAGTAAAAATTGTTTGGTCAATCCTTTCCAAAAATTCCTCAAATTTTAAAGGTCGGTTATCTAAAGCCGATGGCAGGCGCCAGCCATATTGAACTAAGACTTCCTTTCTTGAACGGTCGCCTTCATACATTCCCCTAATTTGAGGAATGGAAATGTGGGATTCATCAATAATTGTCAGAAAATCAGGTCTGCCATCTTTGGTCGGAAAATAAGAAAGCAAAGTATCTGGTGGTTCGCCCATTAGTTTGCCAGTTAAATGCCTTGAATAATTTTCAATGCCATGGCAATAACCCAAAGTTTTAATCATTTCAATGTCATATTTCGTTCTTCTTTCCAATCTTTCTGCTTCTAAATAAAGTTTATTTTTATTAAAGTAGTCTAATCTTTCTTTTAATTCTTTTTTAATTTCTTCAATCGCCTTTTCTCTCTGCGGCTCCAAAGAAATAAAATGTTTGACTGGAAAAATTATCACTTCTTTTAGTTTTTCAATAATTTTTCTGGTTAAATGGTCTAATAAAGCCAAGTCATAAATTTTTTGGTCTTTGATTTCAACATAATAAATTACCTCTCCGGTGATAGGCATAATTTCAAAAACATCTCCTCTTACTCTAAAATAGCCCGGTTTTAAATCGCTATTAGTGCGAGTGAATTGAATTTTTACCAGTTGTCTGATTAAGTCTCCGCGAGTAATTGGTTTTTCAATTTCTAAATGAATGGCAGAAGCGAAATAATTTAAAGGCACTCCTAAGTTATAAATGCAAGAAACTGAAGCCACGATAATGACATCGCGCCGAGTCATTAAAGAGGAAGTTGCTTTGTGTCTTAATTTATCTATTTGTTCATTGATAAGGGCTTCTTTTTCTATATAAGTATCAGAAATTGGCAGATACGCTTCTGGTTGGTAATAATCATAGTAAGAAACGAAATAGTTAACTGAATTTTCTGGGAAAAAAGTTTTGTATTCATGATAAAGTTGGGCAGCCAAGGCTTTATTTGGCGCAATTACCAAAACAGGCAAATCAAAATGAGAAATAACATTTGCCATTACATAAGTTTTTCCGGAACCGGTAACCCCCATTAAAGTTTGAAAACGATAGCCTTTTTTTATTCCTTCTATTAGTTGTTTTATGGCTTGAGGCTGGCCGCCGGCTGGTTTATATGGTGCTTTAAGTTTAAAAATAGGCATAGAAATAGAAAACCACCCCATTTTAGAGTTATAAAGCCTCTAAAATAGAGTTCAAATTTCTATTCTATCACTTTTATTCTTAATTAGCAATAGAAAAGATAATGAAATTAGTGGATGATATCAGTAATTAATTACTAATGAATGAAGGGGTTAATTAATCTTTTATTTGAATTTAAATTTTATTTATATTTATTAAAAATAAACAACATTCGTGAAAAATTTCATTAAAAATATTGATAAGTTTTCATTAGTAGGTAGATTTGATAAAAATTGACCACTTTTAGTATCTATCGCAGTAATAATTGGGATATCCTTTTCATCAAATATGTCATAATAATTAGTTACTACATATAAAACTGAACCATCTGAGTTAAGAAAGAATTTGGGATCATCATCACAACTATCACCTCGATTTTTGCAGATTTTGCAGATATCAGGATCCCAATCAGTTACTAAACCAGTTTTAGTATCAATAGCTGCAAGGTAATTTCTTTCCTGGCCGCCAATGGAATGAAAGTTACCTCCCACGTATAAAATTGATCCGTCTGGACTGAAAGATAAAGATTCTACATGGGAGAAAGGTTGTGGCCGGGAATCAGAATTAGGATTCCAATCAGTTACTAAACCAGTTTTAGTATCAATAGCAGCAAGATTATGTCTTTCTTGACCTCCCACGCTATCAAAATTACCACCAACATACAAAATTGAACCATCTGGGCTAAATGAGAAAGTAAATACTCCAAACCAATAATAAGGCATTATTTCTTCCACTTCTGCTAGAACAGACGGAGCCATTTGGACATCAGGATTCCAATCGGTTACTAAACCAGTTTTAGTATCAATAGCTGCAAGATAATTTCTTTCCTGGCCGCCAATAGAATTAAAGTTACCTCCCACATATAAGATTGATCCATCTGGACTAGAAGATAAAGCGCGCACTGTACCCTCAACTTGCTGAGGATTCCAATTAGTTGCTAAACCAGTTTTAGTATCGATAGCTGCTAGATTATGTCTTTCTTGACCACCCACCCTATCAAAATTACCACCAACATACAGAATTGAACCATCTGGACTAAGAGCTAAGGAAAGAATTACATAATCAACTTTAGCTCCTAGAGATAGGCTAATAAGATCCCCATGAGCATCTGGATTCCAACTAGTAAGCTGGCCAGTAAGAGAATTAAATGCTGCTAAATGATGTCTGACTTCACCACCCACGCTATCAAATGACCCTCCAATATACAATAACGAATCATCTGGACTTAAAGATAAAGCATAAACTGCGTCACTTGTATTAAAATTTAAAGGGAGTACTTTACCAGTTTTAACATCTACAGCAGCAAAATTTTTTCTTATTTCACCTCTCATTGTAGAGATATCGAAATAATAACAAATCCCCAAGTCATAGATCTCTTCGTAGTCAGGGCATGGAGGAGGTTGGTACCCAATAATGTCAAACTCTCCGCCTACATATAAAACTGATTCATCGGAACTAAGTGTCAGACTATAAACTCTTCCTAAATTATCATTATCTTTTAAAGTAGCGATACCATTAATTGTTCTAACATTAGCAGTCCAGTTAGTTGCTAAACCGGTTGAAGTATCTACAGCGGCAAGCCCAATTCTTCTTTGTCCCCCCATTTCTACCAAATTTCCACCGACATACAGAATAGATTCATCTTTATTAAGAACCATAGCCCGAACTATACCCATCCCAAAACCTGTATGAGCTGGACCGCCTTTGGGATCCCAATTAGTAGCTAGACCTGTTGTAGTTTCTATAGCCGCAAGATGATTTCTTTGCTTACCACCAATATTATTAAATTCACCACCGACGTATAAAATTTTATCATCATGAGTAAGATATAATTTATAAATTATTGGTTTGTCAACAAAAGGACCATTAATACCATTAGAAATAAGATTTGGATTAGGGTCCCAATCGGTAGCTAAAGCTGTTCTAGTATCAATAGCAGCAAGACTATTTCTTTTTTTACCACCAATAATATCAAATTCACCACCAACATATAAAATTTTATCGTTATGACTAAGGGATAAAGTGTAAACCGGCCTATTATCACCCTCGGGGTTCCATTCAAGGGGCAAACCGGTTTTAGCATCTAAAGCAGCGAGGCCATTTCTTGGTTTAGTACCAATTTTGGTAAAAGCTCCTCCCACATATAGAATAGAACCATTATGATTAAGAGCAAGAGCATAAACTTCTTTATCTGGTGACCAATTGATATATTCAGAAGAAAATGGTTCTTTTACTCCTACATTCCAATTTATATCAACAACTCCATTAGGTAAAATATGAGCAATATTATGCCTTGCCAACTCCCCCTCCCCGACTTTACTAAAGTTCCCGCCAATATACCATCCATTTTTGCCATCTGAAATGACTGTATTAATTACCCCATTTATCTTTGGAAAAGAATTTAAAAGTTGGTTGTTGACTGTATTAAGTATAACGCCACTGCCGGTATAAGGTCCAATATAAGAGAAATCGCCACCAAGATAAGTTATATTGTTGGTAGTGGGCAAAACTGCGTAAATAGGCCCATTTACTATCCATTTTTCTTCTTGTTTAGTCGGTGAGGTAATTGTTAAATTAATAAAGGTTTTATTAACAAAAACGATTAAAAATATAATAATTATAGAAAAAAAGATTAATATTGTTGCTGATTTCTTATTCATATTTGTTTTGTTATGAATTATAAAATATTTTATCACTTTTATTCCTCTTTATCAACAAAATACCATGGATAAAATCTGTAGCACGGATGATATTTAATGTCTCTTTTTATTTATTTCAAAGTAAGTTTTAGGTAGCGGTAACGGTTGAAGTGGTCTTTAAAAAATTGAAAATTGTAGAAAGAATTTGCTTTTAAGATTTTTTCTATTTTCTTTTTCTGCCAAGAATCAAATTCAATATATATTTCTCCTTTTGGCTTTAGAAAGTTTTTTGATTGTTGAATTAGTTTTTCAATAAAATATAAGCCGTTGTTTTTGGCAAATAGAGCAATTTTAGGTTCATATTTTAAAACTGACTTTTGGATTTTAGAAGTTCTTTGTTTAGATAAATAAGGTGGATTAGCAAAAATAAAATCAAATTTACCTTTGATATTTGAATAGGTATCTGTTTGAATAATTTTATATCGAGAAGGTTTAATTTTGTTTAATTTCAGATTAATTTTAATTTGTTTTATAAATTTAGGATATTTTTCGCCAAAAACAACAATAGAGTTCGGCAAATGTTTTAAAATAGCTATTCCAATACAGCCGGAACCACTAAAAAGGTCTAAAATTTTTAGTTTTTTGCCGGAATATTTGTTTTTAATATCAATGATTACTTTTTCCAGCCAATATTCCGTTTCTTCTCGGGGAATTAAAGGTTTTAAAGATAAATCAATTTTGCAATTTAAGAAATTTCTGAAACCGATTATATAATCCAACGGCTCTCCTCTTTTTAATCTTTCCAAATCTTTAAAATAATCAGAGGTCATTCTGCCATTATATTTTTCTTCTAAGAGCCACTTTTTTACTCTTTGAAGATAGTTTTTCATATTTTGATATTGCTTGGCTAAAAAATATAGAAATAAAAAACTAAGGGGCAATAGATTGCCCCCTTTTTATTTTTTCTTTACTTTGTTTTTCTTGCTTCGTAGTTATGCCAAGCAGTTGCTGCTTCTGGAGCCATTATTTCTAATTCTCCTAATATCTTTTCTCTTAATTCCAAGGCAGTAACTTCATTTTGCTCTGCATACATTTCTATTATTTTTTCACTAATTAAATTTGCTAATTCTTCTTGTTTTGTTTCGTCTAATTCTGCTTCGCGGCAAGCGCCTCTAACTGCCTTTTTAATCTTTTCGACATCAAACGGTTCCTCTTGGCCACTTTTTTTAATAACCGTTGTTACCATAAAAGTAAATTAAATTAATTTTTTTTCGACCTTTTTAAAATTTTGAAATTAAAGTTTCAATTTTTCTTTTAGATTACTGGATTTTAGAACTGAAGAGTTAAAAGTAGTGATTAATTGCTGTTTTTCTTTATGTCTTTCAAGCGCCAAATCAATTAGTTTTTGCAGGAGTTGAGGAAATTCAACTCCGCTCTTTTTAAATAAATGATGATAAAGAGTGCCGGGCAAGGGATTAATTTCATTAGCATATAATTTATTTTCTTCTTCGTCATATAAAAAGTCAATTCTTGAAATTCCAGTGCCGCCAAACATTATAAAAATTTCTTTTGCCAATTTTTGAATCTCTTCAGTTAATTTATTGGGAATTTCTGCGGGAATAACTATTTTTTGCCGGGCTTTTCCAGTTTGAGCGCCTCCACCTTTCAAGTATTTATCTTCAAAAGTAAAAAAGTCAACCTCATAAAGAGATTCTTGAACCAAAGAAACAAAGGGGTTTTTGAAATTTCCCAAAACTGCGCAAGTTAAATCTCTAACATTTTCAATTCCATTTTCCACTAGAACTTTTTCATCATAGTGAAGGGCAACTTCTATTGCTTCTTCTAATTCGTTTTGATTTTTCACTTTTTTTATTCCAATAGATGAACCAAGTCTTGCCGGTTTTACAAACAGAGGATAATTAAGTTTTGTTTCAATTTCTTTTAAAATTTTCTCTTTTTGAATATTCCACTCAAAATTGTAAAAATAGACAAAATTTACTGTCGGAATCTGGTTTGCCTGATAAATTAATTTTGTAAAGACTTTGTCTTTTGCCAGGGCGCAAGACGAAACATCGCAACCAATGTAAGGAACATTAAAAGTCTCCCATAATCCTTGGATAGTACCGTCTTCGCCATATTGACCATGAAAAGCCGGAAAAGCAATTTCAATAACAACTTTTTTCCCAAAAATCCCCTTTTGTTTTAAAACGATTTTTTCTTTGGAATTTTCTAAATCTAAATAATAGCGATGCCAATTTTTAAAATCCCAGATATCAGTTTGGAAAAAAGACAAATTGCCCAATTTTTCATTAATATACCAAGTGCCGTCTTTGGCGAAATAAACAGGAATAACAGGATATTCCAATCCTTTTAAACCGCTGATAATTAATTCAGCCGTAATAATAGAAATATCGTGTTCAGGGCTTCGACTGCCAAAGAAAACCCCAATTGTTGCTTTTTTACGATTCATATTTTATTTTACCAAAACAAATTTCAAAAAGAAAATGTTATTGGCAGTTAATTTTACAGGTAGTTGTCTGGCCAATCATTTTGAAACAGAACTACATCATTATTTCTGATTATCTTGTTGATATTTTCTTCTAATTCAAAAGGAGTATTATACACAATGATTTTTTCTGAATTAAAATTATTTTCTTTTAAGCCTTCAATGATAAAATCCGTCACGCTGTTTTTGATTAAAATTACCAAATCTGCCACTGGTGCCAATAATTTTCCAATTTCTTTATGAATCTCATTACTGCGGCTGCCAGTTTCCACCAGGCCCGGCGTAACATATATTTTTCTTTTGTTTTTAAAGCGGGATAGAACTTTAATCGCCTCTCTGGCGCCATTGGGGTTGCCATTATAACTATCATCAATAATTAAAGTATTGCCGTGAAAAATTGGTTGGAGGCGATGTTCAACTGGTTTTAATAAACTTAAGCCTATTTTTATTTCTGTGTCATCTAAATTGAAATATTTCGCAATTAAAATTGCGCCAATAGTCATCGCAACCGCATATTCACCCAAAAAGGGAATTTCAAATTGATAAGTTTTACCTTCTAATTCTAAAACAAAAGTTTGTTTTAAGGTGTTTTCGTTAAAAGTTATTTCTTTAATTTTATAATTTAAAAATTCTTCATTTTCTTTGCCAAAGAAGATTACCTTTTTATTGTCAACATATTTTTTGTAGTTTTTTATAATATAATTATTGTCTGCATTTAGAACAACTAAAGCATTCTCCTTTGAATATTTTACAATCTCAAATTTGGTGTTAATTGTATTTTCAATGGTTTTAAATCTCTCTAAATGGCTTTCATTTATGCCGGTTAGAACCGCTACTTCCGGTGGCGCTATTTGACAAAGGGTTTTTATATCCCCCTTTTGCCAGGCGCTCATTTCGGCAACAAAAATTTCCGTCTCTGGCTTTAAATTTTTCAAAATCAGGCGGCTGATTCCCAGCGGAGTGTTTTTATTTTCCGGAGTATAAACTACTTTATATTTTACTCCCAAAATAGTAGCCAAAATTTCCTTAAAAGAAGTTTTTCCATAACTACCAGTAATACCAATTATTTTCAGATTTTTTAATTTTCTAATTTTTTGTCGCGCCTCTAAAATATTTAATTTTTTGATTAAAATATCAAAAGGAAGAAGAATTATCACACTTAAACCAACAATAAAGGGAAAACATAAGGCAAGGATAAAACTGACGAGAATTCCGAGGGTAACAGAAAACTTTTTTAAAAATAGTGCTCCAGACAAAAGAATTATTGCTAATGAAACCAAGATAATAACTTTCATTTTCAAGGTTAAAACGAGTTTTTGCCGTGGTTTTTCTAAAACAAAAACCTTTTTAAAATAAACCCGATAAAATCTTTTCAATTGGTAGTTTTCTAACTGAAGAAAGTATAAGGGATAAAAAAATAGGATTTTTATGAGCTTAGACATTGTCAAATTATTTTTATTTTAACCAAGAATATTTTTTAAAATAAAATTGAATTCAGATGAATTGTCTAAAAAACAAAAATGGCCTCCTTTTATTTCGTAAAATATAGAATTTTTGATTAATTGATGCATTTTCTTTCCCCATTCTAAAGGAGTAGTTTTATCGCTTTTCCCCCAAATAATAATTGTTTCAACGGAAATCTTTTTCATTTCCTCTGTTAAATCTTCTTTAACAATATTGGCATAAGTTTTTTTAAGTTCAAGATTAGAAAGATAATCCTCGGTGCCAATTTTTTTATAAACTTTAATTTTCAAAGAGGAAAGGACTGGAAGTTTAAAGAGAGGTTTAAAAATCTTGGCAAAAATTTTAATCAAAGTATTTTTTAAGCCCTTTCTAACAAAACCTGCGCTGTCTATTAAAACCAATTTTTTAATCAATTGCGGGAAATTACTAGCGAGTTTAATGGCTACTCTTCCTCCAAATGAATGAGCTAAAACAATAGTCTCTTCTTTAATTTCTTTTTCAATGAATTCTTTTACCAGTAGCGAATAGTTTTCCAACACTAAAGGTGTTTTTGGCGCTGGCGATTCGCCAAAACCAGGAAAATCGATTAGATAGACATCGAAATTTTCTTTAGTGAGAAATTCTACCAGCGAATCGAAAATAGAGGCAGAAACCCCCCAGCCATGAAGAAGCAAGACATTTCCTTTAGATTTTTCTAAAGATTTTTTGAAATAAGTGTGGACCAGAAGCCCGTTTAAAATTAGTTCTTTTTCCATCTTTTCAGTATTTTATCGCATTTTGCATTATATTTCAAAGGTTGATATAATAAAGAAGTAAAATAAATGAAAAAATCGTTTTTCAAAACAGTAGTTATAATAGTTGCTGTTTGGCTTGGTTTTGGCGCTCTTTTTTATTTTTGTCTCAGTTCTTATATTTTTTTAAATGAATTCAAACAAACAAAAAATAACCTCGCTATCTATCAAAAAATAAGCGAGGGCTATAGAAATTTAGTGGAAAAGAAAATCGAAGAAAATTTGGCTCTTCAACAAAAAATAGCCGAAGAAGAAACAAAAATCAGCAATTTCTCTTCGGACCTCGAGGGTTTAAAACAAAATGTTAATACGATTGTAAAATTAAGAAATTTAGACGAAGAACTATTAAAAAAATATTCCAAAGTTTATTTTTTAAACGAGAACTATGTGCCAAAGACCCTGCTCCCGATTGACCCCCAATATGTAAACAATTCAAAGGAACAATATATCCACGGTAATGTTTTGCCGTTTTTATATACTCTCTTAGAAGAAGCAAAAAAGAATCAAATCGATTTAAAAGTTAAATGGGGATATCGTTCTTTTTTTGAACAAGCAAATATTAAATCCAGTTCTTCTTTTTCTTATGGTTCTGGAGCAAATAAATTTGTTGCTGACCAAGGATATTCAGAACACCAATTAGGAACAACTATTGATTTTACTACCAGTGAATTCAATGGAAATTCTTCTTTATTTCATAAAACGAAAGCATATAAATGGCTTTTAGAAAATGCTTATAAATACGGTTTTATTTTATCTTATCCGGAAAATAACAAATATTATATTTTTGAACCTTGGCATTGGCGATTTGTCGGTATTAGATTAGCCACCAAACTTCATCAAGAAAATAAAAATTTTTACGATTTAGACCAGCGCGAAATTGACGAATATCTAATTTCAATTTTCGACTGGTAAGGTTTACAAAGATATGGAAAATAAGCAACGGTTTTCTCTTCATCAATACGCAGATATTATAATTTTAACTCTGGCAGGAGGAATTTTATTTTTTGGCTGGCAAGCAGCAGAACATTATTTTACCGCTTTTTATAAAACCACTGGTCAATTAACTTTCGCCCTAAAAGCCCTTTCGCTTTTATATGGGGTAATATTTTTGGGAAAGATTGCGGCGCCTTTTATAAGTTCTAAAATTGGCTTAAAAAAATCTTTAGTTTTGGGTTTTTTCTCTTATCCTCTTTTTATATTGGCTATTATTACGAGAAATGTTCTTTTTTTATATACGGCGGCTATTTGTTTGGGATTAGGGGCAGGATTAAAGGGTAATGTTGAAGTGGCATATATTGGAGCAGTTAGTCCTAAAGAAAAACGAGGAAGTTTTAATGGTTTTTATCGCGCTGGAGTAAGAATTGGGGCAACTTTGAGTTTGGTTTTTGGTTCGCTCTATTTGGCTCGGGGGTCTTTTGTAAATTTTTATTTCATTCTTACAATTATTGCTTTTCTAGGCTTTCTCATTCTTTTAATCTTTTTAAGAGAGCCAAAATCAAAATTTCAAGAGAGTTATTCAAGAAGTTTTATTGGTCAGTTGAAAGAAATTCTAAAATTTGTTTTTGATAGAAGAATCCTTTTACTTTTGCCCAGCTCTATTGCCACTGGTTGGATTTTTGGATTAATTACTGCAAAAATTCCTCTTACTATTCAGAACCTTTATGGCGCTTCTTACATTGGCCTTCTTCTTATAATCTTTCAAATTACGAGAGTATTATTAACTCACCCAATGGGAGCAATTTCTGACAAAATAGGTCGTTTTAAAATGCTTTATCTGGAAATCTTGATAGGAATTGTTGGAGGGGTGTGTTTTCTCTTAAGCAAAAACATTTGGGTATTGGCAATTACCTTATGTGCTTTTGGAGTTGACTATGCAATTAAAGAAAGCAATGGAGCCGCTTTATCATTAGACCTTTTTGAAGAGCAGGTTCAAAAAGCCGGCGCTGCCTCAAGTCTTATTTCTACTTTAGGCGGTACGATTCCAAGTTTTCTTTTAAGCGCAATTAAAAGCGATAATTATTTAATTACCGTTGCTATTATTTTTTCTATTATTGGCCTTATTTGCGCGAAAATCTTGGAAACTACTCAAAAGAGAGCTTAAGATTATTATTTTCTGCCTAATTCTGTAAGTCGATTAGATAACTTCGTGCTCACTTCCTGGCTTCTTAAATTACTCCTATTACAATTAATAGATTCTTTTTTGATTTCATAAAATTATTTTCATTTGTTATTTTATTTTGTTTTTGTTGACCAGTTAAAATAGTATAAGATATCTTACAAAATAACCAAAGAAGAACGAATTTTATCAAAAGTATTTAGGAGATTGGCACGATCGAATTCTTTAACCATCCTTTCGGGATAATTATTAATATTGGTTGAGTGGATTAGATAGCGGAGAGCAATGCAGGGATTAGTTTCTATAAGCGCCCAAACTTGTTCTTCATAATAATTGCCAGCAGCGCCTTCGGTAATTTTTGCGAAAGAATATTCAATATTATTATCAACAAGATTTTCAACTTCAGTACTATCAGTAACAGGCAGAAAAAGGCTGGCTTGGCAATTTTCGGTCGTAGGAATAATTTCAACCGAGATTCCAGTATCAAAACTTGATAAATTAGTACCTGTAGCAAAACTCTCTGGAATAATAAATTTTACACCGCCAATTTCTTTACCAGGACCTAAAGCCTGATACTTATACGAAGTATCTATTTTATAATCAATCGGATAACGAATGGTGAAACCTACCACAGCATCTAAATAAGTGTTTAGTAAATTTCCTGAATCTTTAGCCAAAATTACACAACCGATATAATTTTTTTCTTCATTATTTTCCAAAACTAAAGCGCCATTGCCTTTATTCCAAAAAACAAACGACTCATCACTATTAGCATAGCGAGCGCCACTGGCAGAAATAGTTTGAGGTAATTCAAAACTCCGGCCATCACTTAAAACAAGCTTCACTTTTCCCCGAGGAATTGGCGGCTCGCCGGGTTCTACCGGCTTTGCTTCTCCTTTATAAAAGCTGGCTTCGATTGTTTTATTATCTTTACAAAGAAAAGTCACTTGAGCAATAAGATTTTCCCCTGGAGGAGGCTGATTGGATGGAACCAAATTCACCTGACTTTTATTATAGCTTAACCAAATACTTATTCCGCAAAGAATAATTATTGCCAGTAAAATCCAAATAAAATTTTTTTTCATTGATTTATATTTTTAATATTTATTTTTCACTTCTATTTTTTCACTTCTTATAATATACCTTTAAACAAAATAAAGCAAAAAAGATATTCAAAAAAACAAATTAAATTTTATAAAAGAAAAATTTAAGGTAAATCATATTTCATTGTTTGAAAAGCATTTAATTAAGTGTATAATATTGAAATTGTGATATTAAAATAGAAATAGGGGTAATTTTAAATGAAAGATTTAATAATAAAATTTTTAAAACCTTATAGAAAACAGGTCGTTTTGGCTGAAGTTTTATTATTGGCTCAAGTAATGGCCAGTCTTTATTTGCCCAATCTCAACGCTAATATTATTAACAATGGGATGGCCAAGGGAGATATCAATTATATTATAAGAGCGGGCGCTTTTATGCTGGCAGTTACTCTAATATTAGTAGCTTGTGCCATTTCATCTTCTTATCTGGGTTCTAGAATATCAATGAGTGTAGGACGAGATATGAGGCAGGCTGTATTTTATAAAGTAGAAAGTTTTTCCCAGGCTGACCTTGATAAATTTGGCGTTCCTTCTCTTATCACCCGTAATACCAATGATGTACACCAAATTCAGATGCTGGTTCTTCTAGGATTAAATCTTATGGTTATGGCGCCCATTATGTGCTTGGGCGGGATTATAATGGCTTTGCGACAGGACGTAGTGCTGTCTTCTTCTATCATTATTATTGCTCCTTTGATGGCGGTGGTAGTATGGCTTATCTTAATAAGGGCTATACCACTATTTCGTTCTATTCAGAGCAAAATAGATCGCGTGAACCAAATTATGCGGGAAAAACTGATGGGTGTCAGGGTTATAAGAGCCTTTGTGAAAAATAATTATGAAGCTCAACGTTTTGATAAAGCAAATCGTGACCTTACTGCTACCACCTTAAGAGTAAATCGAATTATTGCTTTGGCTATACCCTCTCTTCTTATTATTATGAATATGACTACCATTGCCATTATTTGGTTTGGAGGTCACAGAATAGAAAGTGGAGCAATGGCAATAGGTAATCTGACTGCTTTTTTAACTTACATTATGGAAATTATGATAGCAGTTACTTTGGCTATGAGTATGTTTCTTATGGTGCCTCGAGCTGAAGCCTCGGCTGAACGGTTACTAGAAGTATTAAATACTGAACCATCTATTAAAGATCCGACCAAACCTATAGTTTTACTTCCCAAAGCAGAATACAAAGTAAAGGGAAAGATAGAGTTTTGTAAGGTGGATTTTAGATATCCTGATGCAGAAGAACCGGTTCTTAAAAATCTTTCTTTCACGGCGATGCCAGGAAAAACTACTGCTATTATAGGAAGTACTGGCTGTGGTAAGAGCACCTTAATAGCTTTAATCCCCCGTTTTTATGACGTAACTAGCGGGAGTATAAAAATAGATGGCATAGATATTCGTAATATTCTTTTGCAAGATTTAAGAGACAGAATAGGATTGGTATCACAAAAGGCTTTTCTTTTTAGCGGAACAATAGCCGATAATTTGCGATTTGGAAAAGAAGATGCGACTGAAGAAGAACTCTGGCATGCTTTAGAAGTAGCCCAGGCTAAAAATTTTGTTATGGCACTACCTGATAAATTATATGCTCCTGTAGAACAAGGAGGAGTTAATTTTTCAGGCGGGCAACGACAACGGCTGGCAATTGCCCGGGCTATAGTTAAAAAGCCGGAGATATACTTATTTGATGATAGTTTTTCTGCCCTTGACTTCAAAACTGATAGTCAATTAAGACAAGCACTTAAAAAAGAAACTGTTCATAATACCGTAATTATTGTGGCTCAGCGCGTAGGTACTATTCTAAATGCCGACCAGATTATTACTCTAAATGATGATGGCACTATCGCCGGCATTGGTAACCATAATCAATTAATGAAAACTTGCGAAGTATATCGTGACATAGTGCATTCGCAACTTTCTAATGAGAAAATAATCTATGAGTAATGATAATCATCAAAATAATAAACCAAATGTTCAAGCACAAAGGCGACATGGCGGATTTGGCGGTGGGACGCGAGCGGCGATGAGGTCAGTGGAAAAAGCCAAAGACTTTAAGGGAACTCTTAAACGTCTTATTATTTATCTTAAACCTCAGGCAATTCCCCTTATTTTAGTGGTGATTTTTACCATTTTAAGTGTGGTATTTACTGTTCTGGCACCAAGAATAATTGGTGAGGCTACCAATAAACTATTTGAAGGAGTAATGAGCAAGCAATTACCAGCGGGAATGACTAAAGAGCAAGCCATAGCAGAATTAAAGGCAAAGGGGCAGAACCAATTAGCTGAGATGATGACGGCAATGGATGTTATTCCTGGTAAAGGAATAGATTTCAAAGTGCTGGGGTATATTCTGATTACTCTTTTAGGAGTGTACCTTTTAGGGGCTTTCTTTCAATGGTTACAGCAATACACAATGGCTGGGATAGCCCAAAATACTGTTTACCGGTTACGACGACAAGTGGATAACAAACTTGCTAAATTACCTTTAAAATACTATGACACCCATTCTCACGGTGATATTTTAAGCAGAGTAACCAATGACGTAGATAATATTTCTCATACCCTCCAGCAGAGTATTACTCAACTGGTTCATGCAATTGCATTAGTGGTAGGAATTCTGGTAATGATGTTTTCTATAAGCTCGCTTCTCAGTTGGATATCTCTAATGATTATTCCATTATCTCTTCTCATTACCAGATTAGTTATTAGTCGTTCTCAAAAATACTTTGTTGCTCAATGGGACAGCACTGGTACTTTAAATGGTCAGATAGAAGAGACATTTACCGGCCATAATATTATTGAAGCATTTAACCAACAAGATAAAGTAAAACAACTTTTTGATAAAGAGAACCAACGAGTTTATGAATCAAGTTTTAAAGCACAATTTATCTCCAGTCTTATTCGTCCCTCGGTAAATTTTCTGAACAATGTGAACTATGTAGCAATATGTATTGTTGGTGGAATACGAGTGACAAAAGGTCTTATTACTCTTGGTGGAGTACAGGCTTTTATTCAATATTCAAAACAGTTCACCCAGCCCGTAGTTCAGGTAGCCAGTATTGTAAATATCCTCCAATCTACTGCCGCCTCGGCTGAACGGGTGTTTGAACTTTTGGATGAAAAAGAAGAAATACCAGATGTCGAAAATCCAATAGTTTTAGAAAAAATAAAGGGGCAGATTAAGTTTGAACATGTATATTTCAGTTATAGTAGTGATATTCCTCTAATTGAGGATATGAATTTAAAAGTTGAACCCGGGCAGACAGTGGCTCTCGTAGGGCCCACTGGCGCCGGTAAAACCACGCTGGTTAATTTATTGATGCGCTTTTATGAGATAGACA
Source organism: Minisyncoccota bacterium (assembly GCA_035360795.1). Classification (GTDB taxonomy): domain Bacteria; phylum Patescibacteriota; class Minisyncoccia; order UBA6257; family UBA6257; genus DAOOKJ01. Next base: position 5,640 of record DAOSBJ010000001.1, on the reverse strand, counting down.
GCGGGTGTATTTCTATAGATGGAGTGGATATTCGGAAAATGAAAAGAGATGACCTGCGTAAGATTTTCGGGATGGTGTTACAAGATACCTGGCTATTTAATGGCACTATAAAAGAGAATATTGCCTATGGCAAGGAAGAAGCCACAGAGAAAGAAATAATAGCCGCTGCTAAGGCAGCCTATATAGACCACTTTATTAGAACGTTACCTCAAGGATACGACACCATATTAACGGAAGATGCTTCTAATATTTCGCAGGGGCAAAAACAACTTTTGACCATAGCCCGCGCTTTTTTGGCTGACCCAAAGATATTAATATTGGATGAAGCGACCAGTTCCGTGGATACGCGGACGGAGATATTGATTCAAAAAGCCATGGCTAAACTAAGAAAAGGTCGCACTAGTTTAGTTATAGCCCATCGCCTATCCACTATTTATAATGCTGATATTATTTTAGTGATGAATAAAGGTCGGATTGTAGAACAAGGAAACCATAAACAACTTTTAGCGGCCCGTGGTTTTTATTACAATCTCTATATGAGTCAATTCCTTTCTCCTATAGACACTGATACCGCATAACTTAACTCATTCATTATCTTAAATTCATTTTCTCAAAATTTGCATGTTGTTTAACTTCCGAAATCGATTAGTTATCATCTTCGGCCGAGTAAAGGAATAATTAAAAAATAAAATCGCTAAAACTCTTAATAGCTTTAAAATATTCTTATGTTAATTGGCTAATAATTTTTTTATAATTATTATTTAAATTCTTCATTTTTGGGTTTATCGAATTTTTTGATTTTTACATTGTATTTTCTAGTTTCACAATAATTTAATTTTTTTTGTAACACCTTGTTAAGTTTTTCGGATTTATGAAATTTTTCTGCTATATTTGCTATTTTGCAAGCAAAAACAATAACATCGGAAATTTCAGCTGGAACTTCATTCCATTGCTCTTCTAATATAGCTTTCGCGACTTCTCCAACTTCTTCTGTTAATTTAAAAACAGCAATCTTAATAGCAGTATCTTCATCTTGGGCAATCCCCTTTCTTTTAGTAAACGATCTTTCCCATTTCTGAATATCATTGATTGTGATTTCTCTAGTTTTATTTTTCTTCATTTTTTATTAATTATTTTAATTAATTTCTTTGCTTTGTAGTAAAATTTACTTTACTACTAGCAACGTCCTTTAATTAATCAAACCTAAATAATTTTTTTTATCTTTAATTATTTATTAATTTTTATTACTTATTAAGTATATGCCCCAAAATTTAAAAAATAAAGTCAAGAATTAATCTGTGGAAACTTTTTAAATCGCTTTTTGAATTTTTCTCATTGGCTAAAAAAACTTATGAAATCTTCCAAAGTTCTGAAGTAAAAGAAAAAAGGCAACTTTTGAATTTTTTACTTCAGAACCTGCGGTTAAAGGGCGAAAAGCTAATACTTAAAATTAAAACACCGTTTGATACGGTGCTTCAAACCTCAAAGTGTTCTACAGTGCTCCGAATTGTAAACAATGTTAGAATGATAATTGAGAGGCAAAATGAATATATTTATATCCCAGATTTACGTCCATACGCTTCCAAAATATGAGGTTTTGTGAGGTTTTCAAATTTCATATTAATATAGAATATTATTTTTCACCATAAAAAATAATACAACTTTTATAGTTTTCTATCAGGAATTAAATCGGCGCGCAAACTAAACAAAATCTAAATAAAATGCAATGATTTTGAAATCATTTTTATTACTTCTCCGTCTATATCTTGGCTCACGTGGATAATAAGAAAAGTCCAATAATTATTATTAAACAAAACAGGATTTTTTAGCCTTACGATTAATTCTGTTTCATTAATACCTGCGTCAGATGGAATTATAAGTCTTGCTTCTTGTGTTTCAATTTCTAATTTGTGTATAGTTGAATTTTCCCCAAAAGGCAGTAATTTGTGATAAGCAGAGTTTTTAGCAATTTGGTCTATAGTTTGAATAATTTCTTTGCAATTCTCTAATTTAATTGGCTTGCCTTCTTGAATGAATTGTTGGATATCTTCATATGAACCAGAGTAAGACATTTCTGAATTTTCTAAAGAAGGACAATCATAATAACCCCTAACGCCATTAAGAGTTATTACGAAATAAGAATTTTCGTCTAATAAAGCATATGAATCTTTGCCAGCCACAAAACGCGACGGTTGATCGCCTAAATATTCATTATCTCTAAGGTAAGGAATAAAATTTTTAGGATAATCAAATTCAATCCCCAATAATAAATTCCTATATTGATTAACTCCTTCTGTTTTTATTTCTTTGCCTTGCTCCGGTGACACTATATTACTATTCCTTTGATTTTGAAAATATAGACCTATGCTAATTATAACTACAGCCACAATTAATATTATAATTAAAGTTTTTTTAGTCATATAAAATTGATATAGATTAATCGACCTTTTATTTTTGAATTCATACAATGTTTGTTATAAACCGACTACTGTGGTAGGTTCAATAACATAGTAAGCAAAAGTCCCTTCACCTATTTGGCCATAGGTATTAAGACCCCAGCACTTAGCGCTATTATCAGTTAAAAGAACGCATGTATGCTGTTTTCCAACCGCTACATCCTGTACATTATTTAAACCCAGTACCGTTTTAGCTTGATACGCAAAATCTACTGTTCTGCCATCAGCACTATATCCTTCACCCCAGCATTTTACTGTCGAATCAGCTAAAAGGGCACAACTTCTAAACCCTCCAGTGACTACTTTTTTAACCTTGTCATTTTCTAAACCCTTCACTAAAACTGGTGTCAATTTCTCATTGGTAGTGCCGTCACCTACTTCTCCTGCATAATTACGGCCCCAGCATTTTACTACCCCATTATTTAATAAAGCGCAGGTATGCCAACCGCCAGCGCTTATCTCTTTAACATCCGACAAATCTTTTACTGCCACCGGAATATTGCTTGAAGTAGTGGTGCCATTGCCAAGCTGTCCAACCTCATTATCGCCCCAGCATTTTACTGTCTTATCCTCTAATAAAGCGCAACTATGAGAGTAGCCTAGCGATAAACTTATAACTCCAGAGAGATTTTTTACCGGGGTTGGTTCCTTTTTATAATCATTAGTACCGTCTCCTAATTCTCCTTCTTCGTTATAACCCCAGCATTGTACTGTGTTATCATTTATTAATACGCATATATGCCCCAATCCTACTGAAATATCTAATACTTTATTTAAGTCAAATAAAGATGTGGGAGAGGTATAATAATGATAAGTAGAGCTGCTTTCCGGGTATACAAATCCCCAGCATTTTATTGAACTGTCTTTTAATAAAGCACAGGTCGAGAGTCCTCCTGCAGTAATTTTCACTACATCGTTTATACCAATCACTGAAACGGCAATATGAACAGGACTGTCGCTTGCTTTTCCATTCCCAAGCTGCCCAACCTCATTATCGCCCCAGCATTTAATGTTATTTGGAGATAAGGCAACACAGGTATGGTTAGCTGAAGACGAAATTTGAGGAGTAAAAGAAAGCTTGGGGTAGCTTTGAATTGGAGTCTGAATTGCAACAGTCGTAGCAGGTGTCGGTATTGTCGTTGTGGTAATAGTAGTTTTACTACTCTCATTTACCCTAATAGTTGTTTCTGAAATATAAGCTTTATCTGCCTTCACTGTTGTAGTTGAAGATAAGCCATTGCAATATTCTTCTGGCATTTTTATGCATTTCTGCTTAGCTTCACACCAAGAATAGCCGCTAGAAATTAAACAGCCATGGCTGTCAGTTCTCTCTTCCACAAATTGGGGCTGTTTACTACTAAAATAATTATAACCGGCTACAATAGCCATAAAAATTAAAATAGGACTGATAGCAATAGCAACTGGAATTATTAAATTTTTATATTTCATGGTTATTTTGATATTATTAATAATCAGTTTTTAAATTTTTATTATAATACCTTATAATAAAAATGCCTTAAAATAAGGCATCTGAGTCTACAATTACGAGGGGATTATTATTAAATTTGATAAACATAAATTTATCGACTATATATATATTATACCACACGTGTCAAGAGGAACAAAAAAGCCTCTATTTATGAGGCTTTTTAAGATAAGGATTCTCTTAACATCTGCCGTAAAGTGCTTTTACCCTTGGCTGTCTTAAAATATTTTTCTCTTCTTCTTGCCTCTTTTTCAGAAAGATGAGCTTCGTAATAGATTAATTTAAATGGCCTTCGTATTTTTGTACTTTTGGTACCGCCAGAATTATGATCTTTCAATCTCTTTCTTAAATCTGTACTATAACCGATGTAAAGTTTTCTATCTTTTAAACTCTGAAGAATATAAACGTAAAACATTAAACAGTGGGGCTAATTAATTATCACATAGGGGTAGGCCATAAACCACGTGGGGTTCATGGCCGTGCACCCTACGTGGTGCACGGCTCCGGGGCGAGGATTCGAACCTCGGACATCCTGGTTAACAGCCAGGCGTTCTACCGCTGAACTACCCCGGAATGATTAATTATTATTTGAAATTTTTTCTTATACTTATTGTACTCTAAAATTTATTTTTTTCAAATAGGTTTTGGGTTTTACTTTCTATTGGTCCTTTGGCTTTCGAATATAGTGACTTTTTCCGCTTATTATAAGGTATTTCTGCAGGAGATGACAGAAATTCTACGGCAATTTGACAGATATACATCTCTGGATACAGGGCAACTGGCAAATTAGATTGATTGGAAATTTCTAAAGTTAAAGTTCCTTCAAATCCCGGGTCAACAAAACCGGCAGTATGGACCAAAATTCCCATTCTAGCCAAGGTGCTTTTCCCCTCCACTTTTAAAACCAAGTCGTCGCTGACTTTAACATATTCTTTAGTTGAAGCTAAAACAAAATCAGTTGGATGTAGAATAAACGGTTCATTGTCTTTTAATTTCCGAGTGTTAATAAAAGATTTGTCTGGCAGTCCTTTTTTCGTATCTATCATTGACTGTTTTGAGATGTTAAATGATTTGAAGATTGGACCTAATTTCAAATCAATTGAAGCCGGCCCTATCTGGTCTTTGGATAGAGCCGGCTTAAAAATCAATCTTTTTTCTTTAATTACTTTCTTAATGTCGCGGTCAGAAAGAATCATAAATTATTTATTCTGTTGTTATTCCATCAAATTCTGCTTCTTGAGCTATCGCCTCTTCTTTTGTTTTGCGGACAATTCCATCTTTATGATGAGCCGGAGAATAAATAGTATATAGTTTCAAACTATCGGTTTCGGAAAGATTAATGACGTTATGTTGGGCGCCAGCAGGCACCACAATTGCTGAGCCATCGGAAACTTGGTATTCGTTTCCGTCAATAATCACTTTTCCAAGACCTTTCTCAAAACGAAAAAATTGGTCATTTTCTGGATGAACCTCCATTCCAATTTCCTCTTTTGGCTTTAAACTCATTAAAACTAATTGTGAGTGTTTGCTGGTGTATAAAACTTTGCGAAAATTTTCATTTTCCAAGGTTTCTTTCTCTATATTAGCAAAAAACCCTTTCATAATTTTATTAATTTAATTTTATTGTGTGGGGTGGACGAACCTATCTTCGACCATTATTTAATTATATTAAAAATTGTTAGATTTTTCAAATTAGTT